>JARROF010000006.1:0-34806 GCA_037384205.1 Novosphingobium sp.
GTCCCGCGCCGGATGCGGGCGTTCGGGCATCGGTTGTGAATTTCAGACCGCACATGCGAGGGGAGGGCCCAAAAATGCCAGTCAGCACATACGCTCCGGAAAAGGTGCGCATCTGTGCCCGCCGCTCGCTCGTGGCCCTGGCGGCGGCGCTGTTCGCCGTGGCAGCGCCGGTCGTTCCGGCTCTGGCCCAGGTTACCGCGGTGGATCCCGATGCGGCGATCGACGGCGATCTCAACACCAGGCCGGCGGCCACGCAGCCTGCAACGGGCGAGTTGCCGTCTGCGGCGCCCACGGATACGGCCACGGGAAACGGGATGCCGGTCGAGACCGAAGGTGGCGTTGCGGGCTGGAACGCCGATCAACTGACCTCGCCGGCACCTTCGGATGCACCGTCCAAAGAGGCCTCTACCACGTATCGCGAGGATGACCTGATCGGCGCGGCTGAAGGCGTGTTCGGCAAAGGCGCGAAGGGGCTGGCGGGCCTTATCAAGGATCTGCTGGCGAAGCAGGGCGAGCCCAATGCCTATATCGTCGGGCGCGAGGCCGGCGGCGCTCTGGCGGTGGGGCTTCGCTACGGCTCGGGCACGCTGCACCACAAGGTGGAAGGTGACATGCCGGTGTACTGGACGGGCCCTTCCATCGGTTTCGATGCGGGCGCCAATGCAGGCAATGCCTTCGTGCTGGTCTACAATCTCTATGACACCGAAGATCTGTTTCACCGTTTCGGGGCGGGCGAGGGGCAGGCCTATCTGGTGGGCGGTTTCACCGTCAGCTATCTGCGCCGGGGCGATGTGGTGCTGATTCCGGTGCGTGCCGGTGCGGGCCTGCGGCTGGGCGCGAACATCGGTTACATGAAGTTCTCGCACAAGCAGAAGTGGCTGCCGTTCTGAGCGCAATGCGCGCGCGACAATATCTTGCGCACTCCCCTGTTGCACCGGCTGGCGAGCGGGAGTAAGCCCCCGCCGCCATGCTTACTGACCTTCAGCAACAGCCCGCCGATGCGCTTCTCGCGCTGATCAAGCTCCACAACGACGACCCGCGCGCCGACAAGATCGATCTTGGCGTGGGCGTCTACCGCACCGGGCAGGGCGATACGCCCGTATTCGGCGCGATCAAGGCGGCGGAGCGGAAACTCGTCGATACGCAAGATTCGAAAGCCTACCTTGGTCCCGAGGGCGACATGGGCTTCGTCAAGGCGCTGATGCCTTACGTCTTCGGCAAGGACAGCCCGGACATGGGCGGCCGCATCGAAGGGATGCAGACGCCCGGCGGCACCGGCTCGCTGCGTCTGGCGCTCGCGATGGCGAAGCGCGCCGGGTGCAAGCGGATCATTGTGGGCAAGCCGAGCTGGCCGAACCATAACCAGATCTGCGCCGACCTCGGCCTGGGCGTCGTCGAGTTCAATCATGCAACGGCGCACGGCACCACCGACATGGATGCCGTGCGCGGCGCCATTGCAGCGGCGGAGGAAGGCGATGCCATCCTGCTGCACGGCTGCTGCCACAACCCCACCGGCATCGACTATTCGCATGCCGAGTGGGACGAGATCGCAGGGCTTCTGGCGGACAGCAAGATCCTGCCGGTCGTGGACCTTGCCTATCAGGGCCTGGGTCAGGGCATGGAAGAGGACGCTTACGGTCTGCGCCGCGTGCTTGCCGCCGTGCCGGAGGCGCTGATCTGCTATTCGTGCGACAAGAACTTCGGCCTATACCGTGACCGTGTGGGCGCGCTCTATGCGATGGTGGCCGATCCGGCAGACCTCGCCAAGGTCATGTCGAACGGCCACTCGCTGGCCCGCGCCAACTGGTCTCAGCCGCCGGATCACGGCGGCGCGGCGGTGCGTCTCGTGCTGGAAGATGAAGCGCTGACCGCGCAGTGGCTCGACGAGCTGGACCAGATGCGCGACCGTATGCGCCAGGTCCGCGCGGCGCTGGCCGCCGCGGGCAAGACCGGCGGTGTCGACCTGTCGCCCATCGGCGGGCAGAACGGACTGTTCTCGATCATTCCCTTCACGCCGGAGCAGGTGCAGGCGATGCGTTCGCAGCATGGCATCTACTTCGCCGGTTCGGGCCGCATCAACGTAGCGGGCCTGACCATGGGCAATATCGAGCAGTTCATTGCCGCCGTTGCGGACGTGACCGGCTGATGATGGATCGTCAGCCGGTTCTGGAAGGGAGCCGGCTGATGCTCAGGCCCCTCGTTCCCGAAGATTGGGACGCCTCTATGCGATCGCGCGCGATCCCCAGTTATGGGCGCAGCATCCCTCGCACGACCGCTGGCAGGAACCGGTGTTCCGTCAGTTCTTTTCCGATGCCTTGGCACGCGGCGGGGCGCTGGCGATTGTCGACAAGGCGAGCGGCGCGGTGATCGGTTGAAGCCAGTCCGGGCCGGCAGAGGCCGAAATCCCCGGCGAGATCGAGATCGGCTGGTCATTCCTTGCGCGGGATTGCCGGGGCAAGGGCTATAATGCCGAGTTCAAGCGGCTGATGTTGGTGCATGCGCTGACGCACTATGACCGCGCGATCTTTCAGGTGGGCGAGGACAATGCGATCTCGCGCAGGGCGATGGAGAACATCGGCGGCGTTCTGACGGACCGCACGCGCGTGTTCGAGCGGGCCGGTGCGGCATGTGATTTACGGGATCACGCGCGAAGGGTTCGCGAGCGGGCCGCTGGGCTGAATTCCATACCCTTCGACAGGCCCGGGATAAGCAGGGCCGGCGAAACGGCTGCGAAGGAAAATCCGTCTCTGTTAACCCCTCCGAACATGATCGAAGAAGCTGATGATGATCCTCCAGACGAAATCGGAAGCTCATTGGGTATGATGGCGGCGTGCCGTGGGATGAAGTGACCACGGACACCTGACCGTTTCCGAGGCCTCACCCTCGCAGGGACTGCATCCGCTGCAGATAGCGTGCCAGCACGTCGATCTCCAGATTCACGCCGTCACCCGCCTGCATCGTGTCGATAGTGGTGACTTCGGCGGTGTGGGGAATGATGTTGAGAGTGAAATGGCAGGTGCCATCCGGCTGGTCGGACACTTCGTTTACCGTCAGCGAGATGCCGTCGACAGTGATCGAGCCCTTGGGAGCAAGATAGGGGGCGAGTTCCTTGGGCGTGGCGATTACGCATACTTTCGAATCGCCTTCCGGCGTCATGCTCACCACGTTGCCCACGCCATCGACATGGCCGGTGACGATGTGGCCGCCCAGTTCGTCGTTCAGTTTTAGCGCGGGTTCAAGGTTCACGCGGGTGCCTTCGGTCCAGCGGCCGGGCACGGTGCGGGAAACCGTTTCTCCCGAGATGTTCACCGCGAACCATGCATCGCCCGGCGTGCCGCCTTTTTCGACGACGGTCAGGCATACGCCCGAACAGGCGATCGAGGCGCCGATGGCGATTCCGGCGGGATCGAAAGGGCAGGCAATGACGGCACGCAAGTCTCCATCCTGACGGGTTTCGCGGATCGTGCCGACGGCGGTGATTATTCCGGTGAACATGAGGTGCTTTCGTAGACTTCCAGAGTGTCGTTGCCAAGCTGCCGCCGTTCGCGCAGGCGCCATTGCCCGTGCGCTCCGGCGAGCGAGGCGAGGCCGAAGTCGCCCAGTGCGGGGCGGCCGCCGATGAGGATGGGGGCGCGGTAGATCAGCAGGCGGTCCACCAGACCTGCAGCAAGGAAGGTCGTGGCGGCCCCTGCGCCGCCTTCGACGAATAGATATTGCACGCCCTTCATGCCCGAAACCGCTGCCGGGGAGGAGAGCGCGCGCCAGCCTTCAGGCGCTTCGCCATGCGTCAGCGCCCAGCGTTCGGGGCTGCGTTCGCCGAGGCCGGGCAGGCGCACGTCGAGGCGGGGATTGTCAGCGCGCAAAGTGCCGCCGCCGACAAGAATCGCATCGGCCTTCGCGCGCATCGCGTGGGTGTGGGCGCGGGCTTCAGCACCGGTGATCCACTGGCTCTCGCCATCGGCCATGGCGATGCAGCCGTCGAGCGAAAGTGCGAGTTTCAGAGTTACTTCCGGACGGCCGAGGTGCTTTTGAACAAGATAGCCGGAGAGGCTTTCTTCGCATGAGGACGAGGGAACGTGTTCGACCTTGATTCCCGCCTCACGGATGCGGGCCATGCCGCTGCCCGCCGTGCGTGGATCCGGGTCCATACAGCCGATGACGACGCGGGCCACGTCCGAAGCGCAGACAAGATCGGCACAGGCAGGGCCGCGCACCGACTGGTGGGCGCAGGGTTCCAGCGTCACATAGAGCGTGGCGCCGCGTGCCTCTGCTCCCGCGGCGTACAGCGCCGCGGCTTCGGCATGGGGACGGCCGCCGGGCTGCGTCCAGCCGCGCGCGATCACGCGGCCCTCTTTCACCAGTATCGCGCCGACACCGGGGTTCGGGCGGCTCAGCGGCCGGGCACGCGCGGCCAAGGCTGCCGCCGCCGCAAGCCAACGCGCGTCCCCGCTCACTGCTGCTGCTGTTCCTGCTGCTGTTTTGCGCGCGCTTCGGCGGCGGCCCGGCCGGCGGCGATTTCCTCACGCGCCTTTTCGTCCGCCGCCTTTTCCGCGGCCGCGCGTTCGGCGTCGGCTTCGCGTTCGATCTTGTCGACATCCATGCCCGAGGCGCGGCCGATGGTGCGGTAGATATCGCGCACTTTCTCGTCGCGCCGGGCCTGCTCGGCCTCCCAGGCTTCCTTGCGCTTCTGGTTCGCAAGGTTCTCCTTCATGATCTCCTCGTCGCTGCGGTGCGCGGGCAGGGTGGAGATATAGATCACTTTGGGCGGCGGATGCGGGGCTTCGCCTTCCTGCTGGACCATCAGGTAGAACACGGCGAATGTGCAGGCGGCGGCCAGTGCGGCGATGCGCCAGCGATTGTGTCCGGCCTGTTTCCAGACCAGCCGGAAGTCCGCGATCATCCCGGTGGGGCTTACGTCTTTCCAGTATCCCGAGCGCTTCATGAAAACCATGGTGGCTATCTAGGCGCTAATCGGGCTGAACGCTACCCGAATGGCAGGTAGAGCGAGCGGCCATGCGCCTTGAGCCAGCGGTTGGCCTCATGGACCGAGCCTTCGAACAGCTCTTTCAGGCAATGGTGGAAGGCGGGGGAATGGTCGAAGTGGACAAGATGTGCCACTTCGTGCGCGACAACCGAACGGCGCACCATGTCGGGTGCCATGATCAGCCGCCAGTTGATCCGGATCGAGCCGTCGGGCGCACAGGAGCCCCAGCGCCGCCGGGCGTTGGAGAGGGCCATGCGCCGCGCGGGCTGTCCGGCACGCTCGCAATATCCGGCAAGGTCGGCGGTGAGCAGCTCCAGTGCTTCGCCGCGCAGCCAGCGCAGCAGCCGCGTTTCGAGCGAGGTTTCGGGGCCGCCGAGATGCAGGGCGTCCTCCGTTACCGTCGGGCTACGCGGAGCCTTGGGGGCATGGACGAGTTGCAAGATGCGCCCCCGGAACGGCAGCTCGGCGCCATGGCCCAGCGTGACCGCGGGAGGCACTGCCGCAATCTGCCGGGCGAGCCAGTCATGGCGGGACTGCGCGAACGCAAGCGCTTCGGCGGTGCGCGCCCAGCGCGGCATGGAAATGCGCACTTCGCTGCCGTCGGGCGCCAGTCGCATGGTCATGCGCCGTGCGCGCTCCAGACGGCGGATCATCACTGGCAAGGCGCGCCCGGCCACTTCCACCGTGGGTTCCGCCTGAGGGTCCTTGCGCAGCCAGTCGAGCATGGCGATCAGGCCACGTCCCAGGGCTGGGCGCCGTCGTCCTCGTACTCTTCGTTGTCATCGTCGCCGTAGGGCCAGACGATGTGGTGCTCGAGCGGCCCGGCCACGGTCTCGCTGATGACCTTGCCCGCCACCGACATTCCGGCATGGTGTATCGCCTCGCGATCTCCACAGACGAGGTAATGCCATTCGGGCAGCGGCTCGCCCTCGGCGCGCAGGCGGTAAGCGCAGCTCGGCGGCAGCCAGGCGAGTTCGCCTGCCGTTTCGGGCGTCAGCCGGATGCAGTCGGGCACGAAGTTGCGGCGGTGGGCATAGTCGCTGCAGCGCGCGGTTTTCAGGTCGAGCAGCTTGCAGGCGACATTGGTATGATAGATTTCGCCGGTATCGGCGTCTTCCACCTTGTGCAGGCAGCACTGGCCGCACCCGTCGCACAGGGCTTCCCACTCCGTGCGGCTGAGCGAGGCAAGGGGGCGTTCCCAGAAAGGCGTGTTTGCGCTCACTTCACCCACTTCGCCAGTTCGGCGGCGACGGCATCGGCGCCCTTGTCGGTGGGGAGCATGGCGACAGGTTTGCCGTCCGGGTCCATCAGGTAGGTGATGCGGCTGTGGTCCATCAGGTATCCGCCGGCGGTATCCGCGCCGCGCTTGCGATAGACGGCAAAGGCATCGGCGGCCTTGTTCACCTGCAGCGTCGTTCCGGTCAGTCCCATCAGGCGCGGGCCGAAAGCCCCGGTCCATTCGCCGATCACCTTGGGGGTATCGCGCGCCGGATCGATGGTGATGAAGATCGGTTGCACTTTGGCGGCGAGATCGGGGTGCGCCTTGGAAAACGTGTTGAAGCCGCGCATCATCGTCTGCACGTCCAGCGGGCAGGCGTCCGGGCAGAAGGTATAGCCGAAGTAGACGATACGCCATTCACCCTTGAACTGGCTCCAGGTGACGGTCTTGCCGTCCTTGTCCACCAGCGTGAAGGGGCCGCCGATGGCCGCGCCTTCCAGCGGCGGGCGCTCTGTCCGGGGCTGCTGCTGGCAGGCGGCCAGGGGCATGATGAGAGGCACGGCCAGGGCAAGGCCCAGAGACAGCTGGCGGGTGATTTTTGCGATCGGGGAATTTCGGTAGGTCATGGCGTGCCGGTTCATGCTCTGCTAAACGCGGCTATGCAAGGCGCCTTGGCGGGGGCGTTCTTGCGAATGAAAAAGTCCGGAGGAATTTCAAGGTGTCGACGCGCAAGATCGCAAGCAGGATTTCCCTTTCCCGGGCGATCCTGAAGGCCGCCATTCCCGCACTGGCCATGGGGCTGGTGCTGCCCGCTCCCGCCTGGGCCGCTTTTTCGGACGGCTACAAGTTCCTTGAGGCGGTGAAGAAGAAAGAGGGCGAAAAGGTCGAGCAGGCGGTGATGGATTCGGCCTCGATCGTAAACGCGCGCGATGTTACCAGCGGCGAGACGGCCCTGCACATCGTCACCCGACGGCGCGACCGGACCTGGCTCAGCTACCTCATCGGCAAGGGCGCCAATGTGAATCAGGGCGATGACCATGGACTGACGCCGCTGCAGTTGGCGATCAATCTGGGCTGGCGCGATGGGGCCGAGTTCCTGGTCGAGCATGGTGCGCGCACGGATGTTTCCAACGATGCCGGTGAAACACCGCTGATCTCCGCCGTCCACCGGCACGATACGCAGCTCGTGAAAGTGCTGCTCGAGGCTGGCGCGGACCCGGACATGGCGGATAATTCGGGCCGCAGCGCACGCGACTATGCCAAGCTGGAAGGGGAGGAGGGCAGTTCCCTGCTCACCACCATCGATACTTACGCCAAGAAAGGCGCATCGAAATCCTCCAGGCCGGTCTACGGCCCGGTTCTCTAAAGGCAGACGGACAATGGACGATCCCGCAACGCTCGATGCCCTGCGTGTGCAACTGGCACCGGCCATCGCCGATGCCGCCGCTTTCGACGGCTGGACGGCGGACGCCGTCGCCCAAGCGGCGGATATGGCCGGGGTCGACCGCGATCTGGCCGCCTATGCGTTTCGCGACGGGCAGATGGCGATGATCGCGGCCTGGGTCGGGCATATCGATAACCAGATGGCAAAGGCGGTTCCGGCGGCGTCGCTTTCGAACCTGCCCGTTCGTGAGCGCATCCGCCGTCTGGTCATGGCCCGGCTCGATGCTGCGACAGGGCGCGAGGAAGCGCTGATTCGCGCGCTGGCGGTAATGGCGATGCCGCGCAATCTGGCTGCCGCCGCGCGGCTGGGCTGGCGCAGCGCGGACAAGATGTGGCGGCTCGCGGGCGATACGGCGACCGATTACAACCATTACACCAAGCGCGCGATTCTGGCGGGCATCTATGCCGCCACGCTGCAGGTTTTCGCCCGAGATACCGGCGAGACCAAGGCCGAGACCCGCGCGTTCCTCGATCGCCGGATCGAAGGGATCATCCGCTTCGAGAAAGCCAAGGGCCAGATCCTGCGCAAGCCGGATGAGCGTTTCAGCGTGACTCGCTTGCTGGGGCGCTTGCGATATCCCGCGCACTGAAGGCGCGAAGCGCATGACGGCACCGGTTTTTCCGCCATGCCGGGGAAGTTTCGCTCTCGCGATACCGCGATTTGACCAGTGACAATGACAAGCTGTCAAAGTTATTGCGAACCAGTTGCAATTTCTTGCGTAATCTGGCAGCGAAACACTCATGACTCTCGACGCGCTTCCTCTCGGCAAGACCGCTCGTATCGCCGCGGTCGACTGGTCGGCCCTGGTGCCTGAAGAGGCGCGCCGCCTGCGCGCGCTGGGGCTTGAGGAAGGGGCGAACGTCATGATCGCGCATCGCGGTGTGCTGGGCGGCCGGGACCCGATCGCGATTACGGTCGGGCGCATGACGGTTGCGGTGCGCCGGGCCCATGCTTCGGCGATGACAGTGGAGTTTCTCGAAAGGGTGAGCATTTGAGCCGTCCCCGTAAGGTCGCGTTGGTCGGCAATCCCAATGCAGGCAAAAGCGCACTGTTCAATGCGCTGACCGGTGCGCGCCAGAAGATCGCCAATTATCCCGGCGTCACGGTGGAGCGAAAGTCCGGCCGGTTCATCCTGCCCACCGGCGAACCGGTGGAGATGACCGATCTTCCCGGCGCCTACGGCCTCGATCCGACGAGCCCGGATGAGGAAGTGACCTCCAAAGTCATCAACGGCCATTTCCCGGGAGAGGCGGCGCCCGATGTGCTGATCGTGGTGCTCGATGCTTCGAACCTCGAACAGCACCTTGTGTTTGCGCAGGAAATTCTGGCCCTGGGCAAGCCCACCGTCGTCGCGCTGAACATGATCGATCTCGCCGAGCGGGACGGGCTGGTGCTCGATCCCGCCGTGCTGGAAGAAGAGCTCGGCGTGCGGGTGATTCCCACGGTCGCGGTGCGGCGGAGAGGGCTCGTGGAGCTGGGCGAGGCGGTTGCATCGGCCGAAGCGCGGGATCCGGGGCCGGGCCTTGCCAATCTCAATCAGACCGAACGCCGTGTAGCCGCTCATGCCATGGCCGATGCGGCGATTCTCTCCGAATCGAAGCGTCATCGCCTGCACGCCCGGCTGGACCGGATGCTGCTCAACCCCTGGATGGGGCCGGTGATCCTGCTCGTGCTGCTCTTCGTGGTATTTCAGGCCGTGTTCGCCTGGGCCACGCCGTTTGCCGATGCGCTCGATGCCGGCGTGGGCTGGCTGCATGACAGTGTAAAGGCCCTGATGCCCGCCAGCCTGCTGCGCGATCTCATTACCGAAGGCGTGATTTCCGGTGTCGGTTCGGTCGTGGTGTTCCTGCCGCAGATCGTCATCCTGTTCGCCTTTGTCCTGGCGATGGAGGCTTCGGGCTACATGGCGCGCGCGGCGTTCCTGATGGATCGGCTGATGGCGCGCGTGGGGCTTTCGGGACGCAGCTTCATCCCGCTGCTGTCCAGCTTCGCCTGCGCTATTCCCGGCATCATGGCGACTCGCTCGATCGCCGATCCCAAGGACCGGCTGACGACGATCCTGATCGCGCCGATGATGACCTGCTCGGCGCGCCTTCCGGTCTATGCCGTGATCATCGCCGCCTTCATTCCCAACACCAACGTGGGCGGCGGCGTGGGCCTGCAGGGGCTGGTGCTGTTCGTCCTCTATGTGGCGGGTGTGCTGGGGGCGATGCTGGTCGCGCTGGTGCTGCGCCGCTCGGTGACGAAGGGCGAGGCTTCGGGCTTTATCATGGAGCTGCCCAAGTACCAGCTTCCCCGGTTCAAGGACATGGCGATCGGCCTGTGGCAGCGCGCGTGGATTTTCCTGCGCCGCGCGGGCACGATCATCTTCACGGTCACGGTAGTGCTGTGGGTGCTGCTCAATTTCCCGCAGGCGAAACCCGGCGAAAGCCAGGTCGATGCCTCGATCGCGGGCAAGCTGGCCAATGGCCTTGCCGTGGTGGTGGAGCCGATCGGCTTCAATCGCGACATGGCGCTGGCGCTGATCCCCGCCATGGCCGCGCGCGAAGTGGCCGTCTCCTCGCTGGCGACGACCTATGCCGTCGATGCGGGCGACAACGAAGACCAGCAGGCGGCCGAACTGGGCCAGCAGCTCAGAAGTCGCTGGACCTTGCCGACGGCGCTGGCGTTCCTCGCGTGGTTCGTCTTCGCACCGCAATGCATGTCTACCATCGCTGTCACCCGACGCGAGACCAACGGCTGGAAATGGCCGGCGTTCATGCTCGCCTACCTGTTCGGCCTTGCCTATGTGGCGGCGGGGGCAACATACTGGGTGGCGGTGGCGGCAGGACTTTAGGCGGGAAGAGCGCTTAACGTCATCGCCGCAGGCCGTCCCCGCGAGATGCCGAGCGTCGAGGAAGCCGTGCGGCTGCACCTTCGGCGCCACGGATTGACCGGGGCTGGAACTTTGCAGACGTTGCCGATGTGTCCATCCGATGACGGCTGTCACAAATGCGCGGCGGCATTCCAGCAGGAGTTGCAGACGGCAATACATCCGGTAGCGATAGCTGCTGGCTGACCAGTACTATTGCGCACCACCGCTGTTCCCTATTCGCAAAATTGCTGCAATATTCACCGTTCTGTCCGCTAGCTTCAGGCGAATCGTGACGCCGGATTTTTATTTCACCCCGTTTGAAGACAGACGTCCCCCGCCACCCGTTCCATGGTCACTGGCGGTTGAACGCATCTGGCATGTTCTGGCGATTTCCAACCTGGTCGCCGGTGCGATCTATATCTGGTGGCGCTGGAGGTACTCGCTTAATTACGATGCGCTCTGGTTCGCAGTGCCGCTCGTCATTGCAGAAACCTGTGCCTATTTCGGGTTGATCCTGTTTACGGCCAATCTCTGGAAAACGCGGGACTATCCGCGAAGGCCACCGCCTGGTTCGATTGCGCAATGCACGCGCGAGGGCGAGGCGGGAGAGCGGCCGATCAGCGTCGACTTGTTCATCACGACTTATAATGAGGATGAGGAACTGGTCCGGCTCTCGATTCGGGATGCCAAGAAGGTTTCGTACCCGCATCCCATCGATTTTCGTGTCCACGTCCTGGACGACGGGCGGCGGCAGACCATGCGGCAAGTCTGCGACGAGGAAGGTGTGCACTATATCAGCCGCACCAACAATATCGGCTACAAGGCCGGTAACCTGCGCAATGCCATGGAGCAGACGAGCGGCGATTTCATCGTCATCTGTGATGCCGACACCCGGCCGTTCCCGACGATTCTGGAACACACGCTGGGCTACTTCCGCGATCCCGAAGTGGCCGTGGTGCAGACACCGCAGTGGTTCTATGACCTTCCGGAAGGAAAGCGCCTGAAGGATGTCTGGGGACGTCGGGCCGGGGCCCCCGGCCGGTATCTGGGCGCGGTCATCGAGGCTGTATTCGGGGAGATCCGTCTGGGCGAAGACCCGTTCGTGAACGAGCCCACGATGTTCTACGATGTCATCCAGCGCCGCCGCAATCCATGGAATGCGGCGTTTTGTTGCGGTGCCGGTTCCATTCACCGCCGCGAGGCGGTGATGTTCGTGGCGCTCCGGGCCTATGCCGATGCCATCGCCAAAAGCGGGGAGGAAGGCCGTGGACGTATCCAAAAGCTGCTGGGGTTGCGGCATCAGGAAGACGATGCGCTCGCTCGCTGGCAAGCTGCGCAGGAAGAGGAACTGACCCCTTACAAGTTCCATGTTTCGGAGGACATCTATTCGACGATCGTCCTGCACCAGGACGGCGAACGGAAGTGGAAAACCGTGCTCCACCCGGAGGTGGAATCGAAGATGCTCTCTCCGCAGGACCTGCTGTCCTGGACGGTTCAGCGCTACAAATACGCAGGTGGCAGCCTGGACATCTTCTTCCATGACAATCCGGTAACCGGCCCCGGCATGACACTGGCCCAGAGGATCATGTACCTGACGACGTTCTGGTCCTATCTCGGGGCCGTATGGAACCTGGTATTCCTGCTTTCTCCGGTTATCTACATGTTCGCGGCGATCGCACCGGTGGGCACTTATACCGGTGATTTCTTCGCCCATGCCCTGCCGTTTCTGGTTCTCAACGAACTGGCGTTCATGATGGGGACCTGGGGCGTTTCCGGGTACAAGGGAAAGGTTTCCTACCTTGCCAGCTTCCCGATTTCGCTGCGCGCGCTCTGGGCCGTGGTCCGAAGGAAAAGGATCGCCTTTCCCGTGACGCCCAAGCAACGGCAGGAAGGTAACTATCTGATGCTGGTCTGGCCGCAGATTGCGATCATCGCGTTGACCGTGACCGGCTTTGCCTGGTGTGCCTTTCGCCTTTTCACCGTGGGCGGCGGTTATACGCTGGGCGGGTTGATCGCCAACGGCCTGTGGGGCCTCAACAACATTCTGGCCATGTCGATCATGGTACGCGCTGCCTTCTGGAAGCCGGATCGGGAGGAGGACGGATGAGCTTTCGAGAGAACCTGCGGCGGGGTCGAAGTCACCTGATCATTGCCGTGATCATGATTGTGGCAGGCGTGATCATTGTGAACATCGAGGACAGCACATTGCAGCGGGAGGCCGGGAAACCGATTCCCGATCATGCTTTTTCCGCTGCGAATCCGGGAAACTGATATTGCAGGATCAGTCCAGACGCTTGGTCATGATCAGTCGATTGATCCCATCCTTCCGAGCGTAGTCCACCACATCGATGCAGGCCTGAATGATGCCAGTGCCACGTCCTCTGGGGGCTTCACGCGAAACGATGCCACGGCGCAGGAACTGACCTTCGGGAACGGGGTCTCCGCGGTCGCGCAGTTCCATGCGCACCATACCATCGCCGATTTGCACCGACAGGGTCATCTTGCCTTCCGGCCGCCCTGCATGGCCATGTTCCGCGACGTTGTTTGCCGCCTCGACCAGAGCGAGTTCGCAGTCAGAGATTGCCACCTCATCGACGCCCGATGTCTGGCAGACTTTTCGCAAATACTCCGCGAGGCGCCTGACTTCTATCAGGCGTGCGGGAACGGAAATCTCCGCCGGCCCGTCAGGCGAGCGGGTCATGCGCCGCCGAAGTGCTGTCACACTGGATAAACAGCGTATCCAGGCGCGTGATCTCCAGCAGTCGCCGAACGGCAGGAGATGCCCCGACTATCGCGATGCGGCCCTTTGCGCCCATTTGCTTCAGCATCGAAACGAGAACACCGAGCCCTGTCGAATCGATGAAGTCGACATGCGAGAGATCAAGCACCACGCGTTCCGGCCGATGGTCGAACAGCCCGTCCAGCTCTTGTCGAAACGCGGGAGCGGCCGCTGCATCCAGACGCGGATGATCGACGGCGACTTCCAGAATACCGGTGTTTTCCAACATCAACTCTGAACCTCCAGACTGGTATGTTCGATCGCCAGCATCGAAATATCGTCTTCATAAACACGCGAGGGCAAATGAGCCCGCAAGTTTTCCGTCAGGGTATTTGCAAACTGACGAAGCGGTTTTCCTGCACTTGCAGCCAGAGTTTCTTCCAGCCGTTTGTCTCCGAACTGTTCTCCCGATGCGTTCGTCGTTTCGGTTATCCCGGCGGAATATAGCACAAGGCGCGCGCCCGGCGGGAACGGGAAACGCTCGGGGGTATAGGCGGCATTGTCGAACCAGCCCACCGGCATGGCACGTCCTCCGGAAATCTGGGTTACGGCATCGCCCTCCGCCAGCATGGGCGGCGGATGGCCGGCGCAGACGATCCAGCCCTCCTCCTTTTCCGGATAGATCAGACCGCAGGCGATCGTGGCATAGCTATCATCGGCGCGGTCGCAGATTTCGCGATTGATCGTGGTCATGGCTTGCCCCAGCTCCAGGGCGCTTTTCGGCCGCAACTGCTTGATGCGGTGATGCAAATGGAAGGAATCCAGCGCGGCCGGAACGCCATGCCCGCGCACATCGATCAGGAAGAACAGCAGCCCTTCTTCACGAAGGGGCGCAGCACCGATCGAATCGCCTCCCAGGATAGCGGCCGGACGATAGAGATGCGAAAGCCTGAGGACGCCGGAGCGATCGAAGTCCGGCAGCAACCGTTCGTGCAAAGCCGTGGCGGCCTTGAGGTCAGCGCGCACCCGCTCAAGCGCTTCGGTCGCACGGCGGTGCTCCAACACAAGCTGCGCATTGCGCCGCTTCAGGCGATGGTGCAGCAGACGGTTTCGCGCCGCACTGGCAATGACCAGTTCCAGTTCCACGGACTGGAGCGGCTTGTAGAGGAAATCGTCCACGCCTGCTTCCATCGCGGCGCGCATGACCTTTTCCTCACCGCGCGCCGTCATCATAGCAATGTGAAGATGGCTGTCCGAACTCGTCAGCCGCCGCGCTTCGGCAACCAGTTCCATTCCGTCCATTCCCGGCATTTGCCAGTCCGAAACAAGCAAATGCACTTCACTGCCCTTCAGCACGTCGAGGGCCGCGGCCCCGGATTCGACCACCGTTGCACGGCATCCCAACGTCTCCATCTGAAAACCGAGATAGTCCCCCGTCAGGGAATCGTCATCGGCGATCAGGACCTTGAGGTTCGTGCGCGCTTTGGAAATGGCATTGGAAAACATGAGCACTCGGCGCGCGAGACAAACTGGTGAAGTTATTCGCGCAAGTGGTTAACTTTTTGCTAAATTCCTTCGAATATGTGTGCATCCCTGACGAAATGGGTCTTGTAAGGAGGCCCGTATTCCTGGGAGGCCTCTCTTATGACGCTTAGAACCCTGTGCCTGGCAGCCAGTTTGTGCGTAGTCTTGTCGCTGACATCCGCCCCCGCTGCCGCCCAGGACACCGGTGTTGTCTATGCGGGCGGTTCAACGGGAGACGGGACCAACGGTTATGCCGGTGGGGTCGTCGCGCTGCCCGGAGGGCAGCTCGGCAAAGGGCTGGCGGTCCGTGCCGGTGTCAGTGGAGGCCAGTATCGCTACGACACCAATGGCCGGCGCATCTCCGCGGATTACATCGGCGGCGAAGCGGCGATGGTCTATCAGATGTCCGGCACCTGGGGCTGGGTAAATTTGTCTGCTGGCCCGCGGGTGACAGATACCCGTCTCAAGCCCGTAGACCCGGGCAACCGCACGCGTGGAACGCGCTTTGATCTGGCTCTGCAAACCGACGGCACTGTCGGCAACGCATGGCGTGCCACCTGGTTCGCATCGCTCGGCGTGCATGACCGTGCCTACATCACCCAGGTCCGGTTCAACCGGCTGATCGACGGGGAAACGGACACACGGCTTGGGATCGAGGGTGGCGTGCAGGGCGATCGCAACTACACCCGGCCGAGCGCGGGCCTGTTCGCCTCCACGCGGCTTGGCAACAAGTGGCAGGGTCTCCTGTCCGGGGGAATATCGAAACAGAAAGACCGCTCCGCCAGGCCCTACGTTTCGCTCGGCGTGAGCCGCGTGTTCTGAAAGGCCTGTACCGGATGTTTGCGAAGGTGACATCGGTGTCGGTTATGCTGCTCCTCGCGGCCGGGCTTTCGCCGGTGGGAGCAGTGGCGGCATCTGCACCTGCTCCGCTGCCAGTTCCGGGAGACGCGCTGGTCCGGCCTGACGGCTATCAGGTCGTCTGGGGCGATGGCTTCGATACGGACGGCGCACCGGACTCAAATCGCTGGCATTTTGAAACCTCGCGTAACCGCCAGGGGTGGTACAACGGCGAACTGCAATACTATGCGAGTGAACGCCGCAACAATGCCCGGATAGAGAACGGGCGGCTGATCATCGAGGCCAGACCCGAAGACCTTTCGGGTCTGGGATTGAACGATTGGTCCGGCCAGCAATTCAGTTCCGCTCGCCTGACAACCCGCAACCACGCCTCGTGGCGGCACGGCTTTTTCCAGATCCGTGCCAGGCTGCCCTGCATAGTCGGAAGCTGGCCGGCCATCTGGCTGCTGCCGGAACATCAGGACATGGCCTGGCAAGGAGGCGAGATCGATATCGCGGAAGCCGTCGGCTACGAGCCGGGCACGATCCATCACGCGATCCAGACCGCCAACCGCAATTTCATCAAAGGCAATCACGAGCGCGGGGAAAGCCACATCAATTATTGTGGCGGATTCCATGATTACCAGTTGCTCTGGACCGAAGACCGCATCGTTATCGGCATTGACGGCAAAGTGGGCTTCGCCGCCCGGCCAGAGGGATTCGACCGCAAGATGATCCTGATCCTGAACGTCGCCGTGGGCGGTGCATGGGCCGGGGCCAAGGGTATCGACACCGAAGCGTTTCCGGCACGCATGGAAGTCGCCAGCGTCACTGTCTGGCAGAAAGCGGGCACGCCATGATCCGCAAGCATGTCGGCAGTCGGGGACGGCGAGCGGAGCAATGGCGGCAGCGCTTCGCCAAGATCGTGGCCTTCGTTGCCCCGCTGATTATTGGCGCTGTGGTCATCCTGCTCACGCAGCAGGTCCGCACTACAGATCACCTGAGCCGGGAAAAGGACATCGCGCAGGAGCAGCGCACGCAGTTGCTTCTCTTGCTGTCGGCCCACGAGGATGTTGAAACCGGAGGGCGCGGTTACGTCATCACCGGCGATCCCAGGTTCCTTGAACCCTATGAGGAGGCGCGTCGGCAGTTGCCGGCCATCTGGTCCTCGCTGTCCAAAAACACGCGTGAACAGCCGCGTCAACTGGCTTTGACCAGAGAATTGCGCGCACTTTCCAACCGCAAGCTTGCCTACACCAAGGCCACTATCGCCCTGCGCCGCGCGGGCGACATACAAGGTGCTGAAGCCAGAGTCCGGTCCGGACGAGGCAAGGCGCTCATGGATCGGATCCGTGTTCATATCAGCCGCCTGACCGCGTTGCAGAAGGTCACGATCGCCGAAAGGTCCCGGAATGCGGAGACGGCGGTCACCGACCTCAGAGTCCTGACATTCGTGCTTCTGGCCGTGCTGGCCGGCTTGCTGGCAGCGGCCTGGCTTGCCCTGCAGCACTCGCTCGGTACACGCGATCGTGTCCTCGTGAAGCTGGAAGACCTTGCCTTGCGGCAGAAGGCCATCCTTGAAAGCGCGATGGACGGGATAGTCACGATCAACCCCGCCGGTTCGATCGAAGCGGCCAACGCCGCGACTATGCGGATGTTCGGCTATGATCCCGGCGAACTGGATGCCCGCGATTTCGGCATTCTGCTGGCAGACCAGCCTCCTGTCGGACATATCGCCGAAGAACTGCGCGAATTCGATCTGGAAAACGATTCCGAGGGGGTCGCGCTGGATATTGTTGCACGCCGGAGCGACGGCAGCGAATTCCCCGTCGAGATCGCAATCACGGCGGCCGTTCTCAATGAAGGCCTGCGGTACGTCGCCGTTATCCGGGACATCACCGAACGCAAGCGCGTGGAGCAACTGAAGTCTGATTTCGTATCCACCGTGACGCATGAACTGCGGACACCGCTCACGTCGATCGCCGGTGCGCTGGGTCTGCTGGAGGGGGGCGGTGCCGGTCCCTTGAACGCGCGGGCGGGCCGGCTGGTCACGATCGCGCACAACAACGCTGATCGCCTTGTCCGGCTGGTCAACGATATTCTGGACATCCAGAAGATCGAATCCGGCAAGATGCCTTTCCATATCCAGGAGCTTGATCTGACGGCGGCCGTGCGTGCGTCAGTTGAAGAAAACAGGAGCTATGCGGCCAAGTTCGGAGCGCATATCTCCCTGGCGGCTCCGATGACGCCGATGATGGTCTCTGCCGATCCGGACAGGCTCGCGCAAGTCTTTACCAACCTCCTGTCCAATGCTGCGAAGTACTCGCCAGGGGACGGGACGGTGCGCGTCACGATTGCCACCAACGGACCGTTCCACAGAGTGACGATCGCGGATGAGGGGGCGGGCATCCCCGAGGACTTTCAGGATCAGGTCTTCGGCAAGTTCGCCCAGGCAGATTCAACGGCGAACCGCGCAAAGGGGGGGACAGGTCTGGGGCTCAGCATTGTTCGTGAAATCGTCGAGCAGTTCGACGGGCAGGTCAGTTTTGAAAGCGAACCCGGCCAGCAAACGCGCTTCCACGTCGATCTGCCCGCTCTCGAACCGCAGCGATTACCTCGTGGGGGAGCCACGCTGCTCGTGTGCGGGAATGAAGCTGGAAAGGCCCTGACGGCCGCCTTGCGTGATGCGGGCCACGCCGTGGCATTCGCCGAAAATCCGGTTCAGGCGCGTGCCGCTGTGAGAGCTGCAAAATTTGCAGGTGTCGCTGTCGATATGGGCCTGCCACACGGCGCCGGTGCCACCATCATCCGTACAACACGGGAAGACACGCGCAACGCCGATACTCCTATCCTCGCATTCGGCAGCAAACCCGGAGACAGCCAGCCGGGCGGTGTTGCCTGCATTCTCGACTGGCTGGAAAAGCCGATAGATGTCTCTCGCCTTACAGACTGCGTGGAAGGTGCCATCCTTGCCAAAGGTCCCGACAAGCTGCGCATTCTTCAGGTGGAAGACGATCCGGGGACGGAACGGCTGATTGCGGCGGCCCTGGGTGAGGAGGCGGAAATCGTCACGGCCCATTCCGTTGCCGCTGCCCGTTCGCTTGCCGGTCGGGACGATTTCGATCTTGCGATCCTGGCCACCGCGCTGGAAGACGGAAACGGGGGGGAACTGCTTTCAAACCTTCAGCCGGGCAGCGCGGCGCCAATACCGGTGATCATCCTCTCCGCCCCGGATGCCGATTCCCAAAACGCGGATTGTATCAACACCAGCCTTGCCGGGATGCACATGCCCCTGGCCGACCTGGCCGACCTGGCCGCCGCTGCGGGGCAGTTCAGTGCAGCTTGCCGAGAAAGGACACTCGCCCCATGACCCTCTCGATCCTCTACATCGACGATGAGCCCGACCTGCAGGAAATCGCAAGCATGGCGCTGGAGCTCGATCCTGAGATCACAGTGCGAACCTGTGGAAGCGGATCGGAAGCGCTTGACGTACTGTCAACAATGACGCCGGATCTGATTCTGCTCGATATGATGATGCCGGTCATGGACGGGCCAATGACTTTTGCGGCAATCCGGGAGCGGTTCGGAAAGGGCATCCCGATTGTCTTCATCACCGCGCGTACCAGTCCTGAGGATGTGGAAAGGCTGGTGATGTCTGGCGCGCACGGCGTGATCCCCAAACCTTTCGACCCCATGAAACTGACGGCCCAGGTCCGCTCCTTCGTTGATCATGCCTGACAATCAGTCACGCCTGGATGCGATCCGGAAGCGTTTCCTGGGGCGCCTTTCCGAACAGCGAGACATGCTCGAACGGATGTCTGGCCTTGAACGCTCGGATGACGAAATCCTGGATATCGTTCACAAGATTGCCGGAATTGCAGGCTCTCTGGGCTATCCGGCTCTTTCTGCCGCAGCCTCGGAGGTCGAACTGCTGCTGGTGGATACCAGTCCTGCGGCGCTGCAAGAGACTGCCCAGTTTAAAAGGCTGATGCAGCAGGTCGATGCGGCGTTGGAGCAAACCTGATCGGGGGCTGGCACAGGAAGGTATTTGCACCAGTTCAAGGCGACTCATCGCCGAGCCCCGGGCGAGGAGTACGGCGGTGACGCCGATACGCGCGCAGGTGCTTTGGATCATGTTCTCGACCATCCGCTGGCGCAGCGTCGGGGACGGGATTGCAGGGGCAGTGTCGGTCATCGTTCGGCTCCTCGTGTTGAAGGCGTCGAAAGGTCCGCCTGTGATCGGCAGGCCTCAACCCATGCGCGATGCAAGCCCCCCTCTCTATAACATCAGGCCAGGCACCATTCTCCCGACAGCCGGTTCGTGCGCGTCGAGAATTCAGGAGGGAAATAGGGGGAGGCCGACATCCTTCGCCTTCGCGGGAATGACGAATCTGGGAAAGACAAAGTCAGCTTCGTCGGCGTGTCCGAAACGAATGCTTTGACGCCAGAATCCCGAACGGCAATCACGGGAACCTGCGCCGGATTTGGAACGCGCGGGTTAGAACATCCCCCCGGCCAGCGCGTCGATCGCGCCTTGCAGGATCACGGCGGCAGCGGCGGAATCGATGCGGATGGCGCGTTTGGCGCGGCTCATGTCCTGTTCGATCAGCCCGCGTTCGGCGCCGGAGGTGGACCAGCGTTCATCCCACAGCAGGATCGGCAGGTCCAGCACGGCAAGGTTGCGGGCATAGGCGCGGCTCGATTGCGAGCGGGGGCCTTCCGATCCGTCCATGTTGAGTGGCAGGCCGATGACCATGCCTTTCACGGAACGTTCGCGGATCAGGGCTTCGAGCAGGGCCTTGTCGGCGCCGAACTTGCCGCGCTTCAGCGTCTTGCCGGGCGAGGCGAAGCGCCAGCCCGCGTCGCAGAAGGCCGTGCCGATGGTCTGGGTGCCGAGGTCCAGCCCGAGAAGGGCACCGGCTTCGGGCAGGGCATCGCGGAATTCGAGCGCGCCGGTGGTGATCAGGGTGCCCATCAGCTCTGTGCTCCGTGCCGTGCCTTTTGCTTCGCGGCCCATGCGGCACTGCGCCGGGCAAAGTCCGCGCGGAGATTGGACCAGAACAGCGTTATGTCAAAGACATGGTAATTGTTGCCCGGCAGCACGAAGGCATCGAGCGGCAGTCTGGGCGGCGGTCCGACGTGGAGGAAGTGATCGGGCCCGCAGGTGGCAGGAACCGTTTGCGCCTTGAGTTCCCCGCTCGCCGCCTTGAAGTCAGGCACGAGCGTGCCGGTGTTCCGCGAGGCATCGGCGCTGCCGCCGCGCGTGCCGGTCAGCGGATTGGTGCAGAGGAAGGCGCTCTGGCCCACGGGCTGTCCGTCGAGCCCCTTGCGGCGGGCATAAGCGGCCATCATCATCGATGTGTCGGCGGGATCGGCCACGCTCAGCCAACTCAGCACGCAGCCCGAATCGTCCGCCTTTTCGCAGGCGGGCAGGCCCATTTCCGGCAGATCGTGCCTGATCGAGACCGGCCATCCAATAGCGTAGGCCGCGATCATCCGCCCGGCGAGCGGGGTTCCGGCCACCCGGTCGCGCAGCAGGCGCCGCAGCAGGAACGCGCCCTGACTGTGCCCGGCCAGCACGATGGGCCGGTCCGCAGGCACCTTTGCGATAAAGGCATCGAAGGCGGCCAGAATATCGCGGTAGGCGAGATCGAGCGCGGCGCCGCCTTCGGGCTTGTCCGTCAGAAAGGCGCCGATCGCGGCCTGCCGGTAGCGCGGCGCGAAGACGGCCTCTGCCGCATTGAAGGGGCTGGCCATCGTCTGGACGAAGAGCTTCGCGTACTTGCGCGCGGTCTTGTCCTTCAGGTCCGCGTTCCAGTCGCCCTTTTCGATATAGCTGGTGGGGTGGATGAAGAAGACATAGGGCCGAGCCGGATCGGCGGCCCGCTGCGCGCCCGCAGGCAGCCATTCGGCAGGGTCGGTATCCTGCTTCATCCCGGGGCGGGCGATCCACATGTCCGGCCCGCCATAGGCATCGTGCGCCAGGGCCGGGCGGTCATGGAAAGGTCCGTTCGGCACGAAGGCCATCTCGGTCAGGTCTTCGGCGTAGAACGTCAGGATCAGCCTGAGCAGGATGTAGAGCACCAGGCAGGCGGCGATGACGTATAGGAACTTGCGGGCCATGACTGAAGCGTCTTGCCCGGCCCGGCGCCGGGGTCAAGCGCCGGGCGGCTATTGCGCGCCGGCGTTCTTCGCCGCGTAAGCCGGATCGATCTGCGGGCGCAGGCTCTTGAAGGCGCGGTCGCCGCGCAGGGCGCCCCACCAGGAGAGCGGGTTCCAGGTCTGCGTCCCGTCGAGCGAGAAAGTGATGAACTCGGCCCGTCCGCCGATATTGGAGAGCGGCACCGGCCCGCCGAGGCCGCCGCCGGGATTGCCCAGAAAATCGGTTTCGAGCGGTGCGCGGCTGTCGGCCGAACGGTCCCGGTCGTCGCCCATCAGGAATACGTGGCCTTCGGGCACTTTGATCTCTGGATAGTTGTCGAGGCTCTGGTTCATGTAGTCGATGATATCGTAAGTCGCGCCGTTGGGCAGCGTTTCGCGGTAGGTCGGCATTTCATAGACCTCGCGCCCGTCGGGCAGGCGCGTGCGGTATTGCCCGAACCCGTCGTAGCAGTGGCCCGGCGCCTGCCCGTCGCACTGGAGCGAATCGTCGGCGGCGATCTGCGTCGGCGGTTCGACCTCGCGCTTGATGAACTTGCCGTTGAGCCGGATCCGGCCATTGATCACGGCGATGCGGTCGCCCGGCAGAGCGACGACGCGCTTGATCAGGTCTTCCTTGCGGTTGCCGGGCACGACGATGACGATGTCGCCGTATTGCGGCGTTCGGCCGAGGATGCGCCAGGTGCTGCGCGGCAGCAGATGGAAGCTCAGCGAGGACCAGTTCCAGCCGTAGGGATATTTGGAGACGACCAGCCGGTCTCCCACCAGCAGGTTCGGCATCATCGAGATCGAGGGGATGTAGAACGGCTTGGCGATGAACGAATGGAACGCCAGCACGCCCAGCAGCATCAGCGTAAGGCCGCGCAGTTCGTGCCACCAGTTGACCTTTTCAGCCCTCTTTCCTTTTTCGGACGGCTTGTCTTCAGGGGAGGTCTGGGCGGCGCTATCGGTCATGACGGGGGGCAATTCGGTTCCTATCCGGCTGGGAGCGGGCGGGCTTCGATGACGACGAAGGCCTGCGCCCATGGATGATCGTCGGTTAGCGTAACGTGAACCACGGCTTCATGACCGTCCGGTGTCAGAAAATCCAGTCGTTCGCGCGCGCCGCCGGTCAGGGCGAGCGTGGGCGCGCCCGAGGGAGCGTTCACCACGCCGATGTCCTTCATGAACACGCCGGCCTTGAAACCGGTGCCGACGGCCTTGGAAAAGGCCTCCTTGGCGGCAAAACGCTTGGCCAGCGTACCGGCCTTGGTGAAGGGGCGGCGGTTGCCCTTGGCCTGTTCGATCTCGGTGAAGACGCGGTCCTCGAAACGCGCGCCGAAGCGATCAAGCGAATTCTGTATGCGCTCGATATTGCACAGGTCGGAGCCCATGCCGATGATCATGACGATCCCCCCGGATCGTCGCCCTGGGGAAGGCCAGGGGCGTGATCGGCGAGGCCTGGCATTGCCATCACGCGATCCCGGCGTTCGCCGGGATGACGGTGACCGCTCGTGTTCACCGCACTTCGTCCATCAGCGCGCGCATCTTCGTCACGCTGGCTTCCAGTCCGCAGAAGATGGCCTCGCCGATGAGGTAGTGGCCGATATTGAGTTCGGCGAGCTGGGGAATCGCGGCGATGGGCTGCACATTCTCGTAAGTGAGGCCATGCCCGGCGTGCGGCTCTATCCCGTTCTTGGCAGCGAGCGCGGACATATCGGCGATTCGTTTGAGTTCGACCGCGACCTGCTCGCCGGTGGCATGGGCATATTCGCCGGTGTGCAGTTCCACAACCGGCGCGCCCAGCTTCATCGCCGCTTCGATCTGGCGCGCTTCGGGGGCGATGAACAGGCTGACGCGGATACCCGCATCGCACAGGCGGCCGACGATCGGGGCCAGCTGGTTGTGTAGCCCCGCCGCGTCGAGCCCGCCTTCGGTAGTTCGCTCCTCGCGCTTTTCCGGGACGATGCAGGCCGCGTGCGGTTTGTGCCGCAGCGCGATTTCCAGCATCTCGTCGGTCGCCGCCATTTCCAGGTTGATCGGCAGCCCGGTGGCATCGGCGACGCGCTCGAGGTCGGCATCGACGATGTGGCGCCGGTCCTCGCGCAAGTGCAGGGTAATCCCGTCACCGCCCGCCTGCGCGACGATCTGCGCCGCACGGGCCGGGTCCGGATGTTCGCCGCCGCGCGCGTTGCGGATGGTGGCGACATGATCGATGTTGACGCCGAGACGAAGCCGGGAGGGATTGAGCACGTTGGTCACGATGATCCTGTCAGTTTGCCGGTCTGGAATGGTCCGGGCTCAGGGCTGGGAGCGGCTGCCGGGCTTGACGGCGGGGGTTCCGGCCAGTTCGGGCGGCAGTTCGTCCGGGGCGTAGGTGGGGAAGTTGATCGCCACCAGCGGGAAGAACGGCACGCCCAGATCGATGCTCCCGGCCGAACGGTCCACCAGCGAGGCGGCGGCGATTACATTGCCTCCGGCTGCCTCGATGGCCTTGATCGCCTCGCGCGAAGACTTGCCGGTCGTTACCACGTCCTCGACCATCAGCACTTTATCGCCCGGTTCCAGTTCGAAGCCGCGGCGCAGTTCGAACGTGCCTTCGGGGCGTTCCACGAACATGGCGTCCACTTGCAGCGCGCGGCCCACTTCCTGGCCGATGATGACACCGCCCATGGCGGGGGAGACGACCTTCTGGATCTGCTTGCGCACGTCGTGCGGCAGAGTCGCGGCAAGGGCCACGGCGAGCCGCGCGGCACGGTCCGGGTTCATCAGCACCCGCGCACATTGCAGATAGTGCGCGCTGTGCCTGCCGGAGGACAGCAGGAAGTGCCCCTCAAGCAAAGCCTTGCTGGCCCGGAACTCGGCGAGGACCTCTTGTTCGGTCATGACGGATATTTACCCCTGGTGCGATTTGCATTGATCAGGCCCGCGTTTGCGCGCGCCGTCGTCAAAAATTCCCCTAGAGGCGCTTGAGACGCGCGGCAAGCGCGCGTATAGCCGGGGCGGAAGGGGGGCGCTCGCCTCCGCATAAGGGGTGCGCGTAACGGGGGGCAACTCGCTTGCGCGTCGATAAAGAGAACGGAAGCGTGACGACGATGATATCCGGCAAAAACGCCAGTGCCTTTGGCAAGTCCTTGAAGGCTCTCGGTCTTTCTCTCGCAAGTTTCCTTGCTATCGCAGCCGCTCCGGCCTTCGCGCAGGACGCTGCCGCTGGCAGCTATACGCCGATGAAGCCGACGGAGGGCGTGGGCATGCCTGTTCCCGAAGGCATTGGCCTGCAGGACCAGTATTCGCCGACCGGCATATACGGCGCCTGGATTCACAACGATGTGCTGCTGCCGATCATTACTGCGATCACGCTGCTGGTGCTGGCGCTGCTTATCGTGGTCATGGTGCGCTACAACCGCCGCGCGAACCCGGTTGCCTCCAAGACCAGCCATAACACGGTGATCGAAGTGATCTGGACGCTGGTTCCCGTGCTGATCCTGATCGGCATCGCGGTCCCCTCGATCGATCTCATCGCCAAACAGTACAAGCCTGCGCCCAAGGGCGCGCTGACCATCAAGGTCACCGGCAACCAGTGGTTCTGGACATACGGCTATCCCGACAACGGCGATTTCGAAGTCGTCTCGAACATGCTGAACGTGCCGGGGCAGCCCGTCATCAACAATGGCGTGCGCGAAGTCGGTTCGGAGCCCTGGGACGGCCCGTCGCACCTTGAGGTCGATAATCGCATGGTCGTTCCTGCCGGTGAGCCGATTCGCCTGCAGGTCACTGCGTCCGACGTGATCCACTCGTTCGCCGTGCCGTCGCTGTGGTTCAAGCTCGATGCCGTGCCGGGCCGCATCAACGAGAAGGTGCTGATGATCGATAAGCCGGGTGTGTACTACGGCCAGTGCTCCGAGCTGTGCGGTGCCAAGCACGGCTACATGCCGATCGCCGTCGAGGCGCTGCCGCGCGACAAGTATGACGCCTGGGTTCTGACGCATCCGGGCGGCGTGATCGATAACCCCAACGCCTCCGCCGGCAATCAGACCGATTACCTGCCGGGTGAACAGCCTGCCGGCGCGGCGCCTGCCGCCGACGCATCCGCCGCGGCCGCTGAAGCCGAATAAGCGCGAACAGAAGGGACAGGGTTTCGAACATGGCAACGACTGCTGAACACTTCCAGGCTCACGCGGAAGACCACCACCACGATCACAAGCCGGGCTTCTTCGCCCGCTGGTTCATGTCCACCAACCACAAGGACATCGGTACGATGTACCTGATCTTCGCGATTGTCGCGGGGATCATCGGCGGCGCCGTCTCGGGCATCATGCGCCTGGAGCTGGCCGAGCCGGGCATCCAGTATCTGCAGTACATCTCGCCGCTGGTGGGGGACGATCCGTCGAACTTCAACGCCACGCTGCACTTGTGGAATGTGCTGATCACGGCCCACGGCCTGATCATGGTGTTCTTCATGGTCATGCCCGCGATCATCGGCGGTTTCGGTAACTGGTTCGTGCCGATCATGATCGGTGCGCCGGACATGGCCTTCCCGCGCATGAACAACATCTCGTTCTGGCTGACCGTCGCCGGCTTCTGCTCGCTGATGGCCTCGGCTTTCGTGCCGGGCGGCACAGGCATGGGTGCCGGCACCGGCTGGACCGTCTATGCGCCGCTCTCGACCACCGGTTCGCCCGGGCCTGCCGTCGACTTCGGAATCTTCGCGCTGCATCTTGCCGGTGCCGGCTCGATCATGGGCGCCATCAACTTCATCACCACCATCTTCAACATGCGCGCGCCGGGCATGACCATGCACAAGATGCCGCTGTTCGTGTGGTCGGTGCTGGTCACTGCGTTCCTGCTGCTGCTGTCGCTGCCGGTTCTCGCCGCCGCGATCACCATGCTGCTGACCGACCGCAACTTCGGCACGACCTTCTTCGATCCGTCGGGCGGCGGCGATCCGATTCTCTACCAGCACCTGTTCTGGTTCTTCGGCCACCCCGAAGTCTACATCATGATCCTGCCGGGCTTCGGCATCATCTCGCAGATCATCTCGACCTTCTCGAAGAAGCCGGTGTTCGGTTACCTCGGCATGGCCTACGCGATGGTCGCCATCGGTGTCGTCGGCTTCATCGTGTGGGCGCACCATATGTATGCGACCGGCCTTTCGGTGGATACGAAGATGTACTTCACCGCCGCGACCATGGTCATCGCGGTGCCGACCGGCATCAAGATCTTCTCGTGGATCGCGACGATGTGGGGCGGCTCGATCGAGTTCAAGTCGCCGATGGTCTGGGCGATCGGCTTCATCTTCCTGTTCACCGTGGGCGGCGTTACCGGCGTCGTGCTGGCGAACGGCGGCGTCGACGATGTGCTGCACGACACTTATTATGTCGTGGCGCATTTCCACTACGTGCTGTCGCTGGGCGCGGTGACGGCGCTCTTCGCGGGGTTCTACTACTGGTTCCCGAAGATGAGCGGCAGGATGCATTCGGAGTTCCTGGCGCACCTGCACTTCGCGGTGTTCTTCGTCGGCGTGAACATGATCTTCTTCCCGATGCACTTCCTCGGGCTGCAGGGCATGCCGCGCCGTTATCCGGATTACGCCGAGGCCTATCACTACTGGAACCAGTTCGCGACGCATGGCTATGAGATCATGGCGGTCTCGATCCTGATCTGGCTCGTCAACATCGTCTACGCCTTCACGGCCGGCAAGAAGGCGGAAGACAACTACTGGGGCGAAGGCGCCACCACGCTGGAATGGACCCTGTCGAGCCCGCCGCCGTTCCACCAGTTCGAGACGCTCCCCGTGATCGAGGAAGCGGCTCACCACTGATGGACAAAGGCCTACACGCGCCGGTTCGCCGGTCGTGTTCGGCCGTTTCCCCTCCCGCTTGCGGGAGGGGGCAGGGGAGGGCATGTTGCTCTCCCTCGACCGGTGATATGATAGCGCTATGAAACAGGCCCTCCCCCGGCCTCTCCCGCAAGCGGGAGGGGAGATGAAAGACGCCCCGTTCACGCGGGCTGCCACTGCGCTGCCGGCCGATTGGCGCGACCTGTTCGCGCTGACCAAGCCGCGTGTGATGAGCCTGGTGATTTTCACCGGCCTGTGCGGCCTGATCGCCGCGCCGGACCGTATCCACCCGGTGCTCGCCTTTACCGCGATCCTGTGCATCGCCATGGGGGCGGGCGGGGCCGCCGCGCTCAACCAGTGGTGGGAAGCCGATCTCGACGCAGGGATGAAGCGCACGGCCAAGCGCCCGCTGCCGCAGGGGCGGCTCGACCGCACCACAGCGCGTGATTTCGCAGGCGTGCTCTGCGCGGCCTCGGTGTTCCTGATGGGATTTGCCGTGGGCTGGCTCGCTGCCGCGATTCTGGCGGTCTCCATCGTCTACTATGCCGTGATCTATACGATCTGGCTCAAGCCGCGCACGCCGCAGAACATCGTCATCGGCGGCGGTGCAGGCGCGTTTCCGCCGCTGATCGGCTGGGTAGCCGCGACGGGGCACGTCACGGCGATGCCAATCGTGCTGTTCGCCATCATCTTTTTCTGGACGCCGCCGCATTTCTGGGCGCTCGCGCTTTTCGTGAAGAGCGACTACGCCAAAGTCGGCATTCCGATGATGCCAGTCGTTGCCGGTGAGAAATCCACTCGCCGCCAGATTCTGGTCTATGCGGTGCTGCTGCTGCCGCTCAGCGCGCTGCCCTGGTGGCTGCCCGGCAAGGAGCATACCGGCGCGATCTACGGCATTTCGGCGCTCGTGCTGTCGAGCCTGTTCCTTGCCCTTTCGGCCCGCGTGGCCTTCCGCGAGCGGCAGGGGCCGGCCGATATGATGAAGCCGGAAAAGCAGCTTTTCGCTTATTCGGTAATCTACCTCTTTGCGCTGTTCGCGGCGCTGGTGGTGGACCGGCTCATTGTGATCTGAGCGAGGCGGACATGGATAATCGCGATACCGATCAGGGACCCGAGCACGACGGTCGCACCGTCGAGCAGATTCGCAAGAGCCGTAACATCGTGCTCGGGCTTAGCCTTGCGGGATTCGTCATCCTCGTCTTCTTCATCTCGATCGCCAAGATGGGCTGAACGTCATGAGCGAGGCGATCAGTGCGGTCGAAAGGGCCAGGCAAAGCAACCGCAAGGTCGGTATCATTGCCCTGTCGCTGGCGCTGGGGATGCTGGGCATGGGCTACGCGGCTGTGCCGATTTACCGGATTTTCTGTCAGGTTACCGGCTATGGCGGCACGACCCGCCGGGTGGACATCGCGCAGGCGGCCACGGTCAAGGACAGCGGGCGTGAGATGCGCGTCCGATTCGATGCCAATGTGGCACGCGATATGCCTTGGGAATTCAAGCCGCTGCAGCGCACCGACACGGTGTCGATCGGTGCACGCGACATGGCACTGTTCTGGGCGAGGAACAATTCGGACCAGACTGTCACGGGCACGGCGAGCTTCAATGTCGAACCGGAGCAGGCGGCCAGGTACTTCAACAAGATTCAGTGCTTCTGCTTTACCGAGCAGACGCTCAGGCCGGGCGAAGCCGTTCGCATGCCGGTGCTCTACTACATCGATCCGGCAATCCTGGACGATCCCGATAACAAGGACGTGGAAGAGATTACGCTCAGCTATACGTTCCACGTAACGTCGATCGGCGATGCAAAGGCACTGGACCAGAGCAATACGGGCGGTTAAGGCCTTTCGGAATTCTGTGCGCGGGGCCTATGGGGGGAACCGCGGAAAATAGACAGTTGGCAAACGGGGAAGTAGGCACCATGGCCGGTACGAAGAACCACGATTACCATATCCTTCCGCCGGATATCGCGCCGCTCGCTACGACTATCGGCGCTCTTACCTTTACGTCCGGCATGGTGCTGTTCATGCATGACATACCCGGCGGTCATTTCGTGCCCTGGCTGGGACTGGCGGTGCTGCTGGCATCGATGTTCATGTGGTTCTCGAAGATCATCAAGGAGGCGCACGCGG
Organism: Novosphingobium sp.; assembly: GCA_037384205.1. Classification (GTDB taxonomy): domain Bacteria; phylum Pseudomonadota; class Alphaproteobacteria; order Sphingomonadales; family Sphingomonadaceae; genus Novosphingobium. Next base: position 29,688 of record JARROF010000006.1, read on the forward strand.
GCGATCACACACCGGTCGTGCAGCTGCACCAGCGTTACGGCATGATCCTGTTCATCGCTTCGGAAGTGATGTTCTTTGTCGGCTGGTTCTGGGCGTTCTTCGATTTTTCGCTGTTTCCCTCGACGATTGCCGAAGTGATCGACGGCCAGTGGCCGCCCAAGGCGATCGAAGCGGTCATGGATCCCTTCGCGCTGCCGCTGCTCAACACGCTGATCCTGCTGTGCTCGGGCACCACTGTCACCTGGGCGCACCATTCGCTGATCCACGGTGACCGTGACGGGTTGAAGAAGGGCCTGTGGGCCACGGTGCTGCTCGGCCTGCTGTTCACTTCGATACAGGCCTACGAATATCTTCACGCCCCGTTCGGCTTCGGCGGCAACACCTATGGTTCGGCCTTCTACATGGCGACCGGCTTTCACGGCTTCCACGTGATCGTCGGCACGATCATGCTGATCGTCTGCCTCGTGCGCTCCTACAAGGGTGACTTCACGCCCCGCCAGCACTTCGGCTTCGAAGCTGCTGCGTGGTACTGGCACTTCGTTGACGTGGTGTGGCTGTTCCTCTTCGTGTGCATCTATGTCTGGGGCAACGCTGGCGCCGTCATTGAGTAATGACGCAGGGCTGGCATCTCGCGCAGATCAACATCGCACGTCTTGTCGCCCCTGAGGGCGATCCGCGCGTGCAGCCGTTCTTCGACGCGCTGGAGCGCGTCAATGCGCTGGCCGATCAATCTACCGGATTTATCTGGCGGCTGCAGGATGAATCGGGCCGTGCCACGGATGTTCGCGCTACTCCCGATCCGCGGTTGATCGTGAACATGTCGGTCTGGGCGGATGCAGATTCGCTGTTCGAATTCGTCTACCGCAGCGCGCATACGCCGGTCATGGCCAGGCGCCGTGAATATTTCGAGCGGTTCGACGGGGTCTATCAGGCGCTCTGGTGGATACCGGCGGGGACCACTCCGAGCGTAAGCGATGGCCTTTCGCGGCTCTGGCTGCTCGAGCGCTACGGGCCATGCCCGCAGACCTTCACGTTCAAGGCCCGCTTCCCCGCACCGGGGGAGGCTGGCCTGCCTGTCGATCACCAGCCCGATCCCTGGTGCCTCGGCAGTGCTTGAATCGGGGCCTGAATCCGGAAGCGGGCCCGAACCGAAAGCGGGCGAGGCGGCCATTCTGGGGCTTTGCCCCAAGTGCGGCAGCAAGACCCTGTTCGACGGCCTTTTGAAATTCGCGCCGCGCTGCCGGGCCTGCGGGCTCGATTATACGCAGTTCAATGTCGGCGACGGACCGGCCGCGTTTCTCACGCTGATTGTCGGTGCCATCATCGCCGTGCTGGCGATCTGGCTGCAGCTCTCTTTCGAGCCGCCGTTTTGGGTGCATGTGATCTTGTGGGTGCCGTTGACGACGGCGCTGGTGATCGGCGGGCTGCGCATGGCCAAGGCCTGGCTGCTCGGGGCCGAATACCGCCGCCGCGCGGGCGAGGGCCGCCCCAAGGGCTGACCGTGCGCCGCATTCCCGTTCTCTCCACGCTTGTCGTGCTGGCCGCCGCCGCGCTGATGGTCTTGCTGGGGGTGTGGCAATTGCACCGCCTCCAGTGGAAGGAAGCGCTTCTGGCGGACTATGCCGCCGCGCAGAGCACGGGGAAGGAGATCGCCTGGCCGCCGAACGGCGTGGATGAGACGCTGTTTTATCACCGCGCTCACCTCACCTGTGCGGCTGTCACGAATCACAGCAGCCTGGCGGGCCGCAATACCGCAGGCGAATCGGGTATGGCGCAGACCGCGCAGTGCGTGCTGCCGGGGGGCGGCGAGGCGCTGGTGGTGCTGGGCTGGTCGCGGCGGCCCAACGCGGCGCTGGAATGGCAGGGCGGGGATGTTCACGGCACCATAGCGCCAGGGCCGCGCCTGATCGCCGATCCGCCGCTGGCCGGGCTTCAGGCCAATGCCCGGCCCGATCCGTCCGAAATTCCGAACAATCACTTTTCCTATGCGATCCAGTGGTTCTTCTTCGCGGGCACGGCGCTGGCGATCTATGCCATTGCGCTGTGGAAGCGGTTAAGACAGGGCTGAGTTCTAAGCCGAAGCTTTCCTTTCCGGCCTCATCCCGCTAACCGCGCCCGCAAACAACAGGATTGGCCATGCAATACATCAGCACTCGCGGTGGCGCCCCGGCGCTTGATTTTGAAGGCGCCACGCTGGCGGGGCTCGCATCGGACGGCGGCCTCTATGTGCCAAGCGAATGGCCGCACTTTTCCAGCGAAGAGATCGCCGCGATGGCGAGTATGCCTTATGCTGAACTGGCGGCCACAATCATGGCGCCCTTTGTCGGCGACAGCCTGACTTATGACCGTCTGCGTGAACTGACCACGCAGGCCTATGGCCGCTTCGCGCACAAGGCGGTGACACCGCTGAAGCAGCTCGATGAGCAGCAGTGGGTACTGGAACTGTTCCACGGCCCGACGCTGGCGTTCAAGGACGTGGCGCTGCAACTGCTCGGCCTGTTCTTCGAAGAGTTCCTCAGCCGTTCGGATCGCAACCTGACGATCGTTGGCGCGACCTCGGGCGATACCGGTTCCGCGGCAATCGATGCCGTTGCCGGGCGCGAGAAAGTGGACATCTTCATGCTCCACCCGCAGGGCCGCGTCTCGGACGTGCAACGCCGCCAGATGACCACGGTGCTGGCGCCCAACGTCTACAACATCGCCATCGAAGGCTCGTTCGACGATGCGCAGGCGATGGTAAAGCGCATGTTCAACGATACGGACATGACCGGCCGTTTCGCCATCGGCGCGGTGAACTCGATCAATTGGGCGCGTCTGATGGCGCAAGTGGTCTATTACTTCGCCGCGGCCGTGCAACTCGGCGCGCCGCACCGTCCGGTTGCTTTCTCGGTGCCGACGGGCAATTTCGGCGATGTTTTCGCGGGCTATGTCGCCGCGAAGATGGGGCTGCCGGTCGCAAAGCTGATCGTGGCCACCAACGTTAACGACATCCTTCACCGCGCGCTTTCCACCGGCGATTATTCGCAAGGGACAGTCACGCCCACCGCCGCGCCGTCGATGGATATCCAGGTCTCCTCCAACTTCGAACGGCTGCTGTTCGATCTCGGCGGTCGGGACGGCAAAGCCATGGCCGAGCAGATGGCGGGATTCGAGGTTAGCTAGGCCATGCAGCTCACCACTGTGCAGCGCGAAGGCGCCGCCGCGCTGTTCCAGTCGGCCCGTGCCGATGCCGACGACATGGCCTCGACCATTCGCTGGGCCTGGGAGAACTGCGGCGAACTGATCGATCCGCACACCGCCTGCGGTCTCTTCGCTGCGCGCGCGGCGGGGGTCGATGCAGCCACTCCGGTCGTCACGCTGGCGACCGCGCATCCGGCCAAGTTCCCCGAAGCCGTCGAGCGTTCGACCGGGCACCGCCCCAGCCTGCCCGCGCGGGTGGGCGATCTGTTCGATCGCAAGGAAAAGTGCGTCGAACTACCCGGCACCTATGAAGCGGTGGCGGAGTTCGTGGCGGGCCACGCCACGCCCAGGGCCTGATGGCGGATCTCGCAACCCAGCCCGTCGTCCTCTCCGGTGAGGGCTGGGACGATTATGGCCTTGTCGATTCGGGCCATGGCCGTAAGCTGGAGCGCTACGGCGCCTATTGCTTCGTGCGTCCCGAGCCGCAGGCGATGTGGACGCCGCGTCTTGCGGACTGGGATGCCCATGGCGAATTCGTGCCCGGCTCTGACGAGGATGGTGGCGGGCGCTGGCACTATGAAAAGCCGGTCCCGCGCGAGGGCTGGCCGCTGGTGTGGAACGAAGTGTCTTTCACCGCGCAGTGCACGCCGTTCCGGCATCTGGGTTTCTTCCCGGACATGGCGCCGGTGTGGGACTGGATGCGGGAGCAACTCAGCGGACGGGACGACGCCTCGACGCTGAACCTGTTCGGCTATACCGGTGTGGGCACGCTGGCGCTCTCCGAGCACGGGCCGGTGACGCATGTCGATGCTTCGAAGAAGTCGGTAGCGCAGGCGCGCGAGAATGCGGCGCTGGCAGGTCTGGAAGACCGCCAGGTGCGCTGGCTGATCGACGATGCCGCGAAGTTCGCTGCGCGCGAAGTGCGGCGCGGCAAGCGCTATGACGGGATTATCCTCGATCCCCCCAAGTTCGGGCGCGGCCCCAATGGCGAGACCTGGCGTCTGGAAGAGAACCTGCCCGGCCTGCTGGGCGATTGCCGCCAGTTGCTGGACGAGAACAGCCGGTTCCTGTTCCTCACAGTCTATGCCGTGCGCATGTCCTCGCTGGCGCTGGCCGGGCTGATGGACGAGCTGTTCGCGGGGCTTCCCGGCACGATCGAACATGGCGATCTGGCGGTGCGCGAGGATGGGCAGGATGGGCGCCTGCTGCCTACTGCGATCTTCGCGCGGTGGCGCCGGGATTGATTCGGCAAAGCCCTTTCCCCCGTCAAGGGTGAGAGGGCGAGGGAACTGCTCAGTTCGCGGGCTTCACGAACTTCAGCACGAACTCATCGGTCTTGCCCCGGATCGAAGGATCGAAGATGCTCAGCGCGTGATCGTCCGCCGGATTGGCCAGCGTTTTGCTGTTGCCTTCCAGCTTGAAACCGGCGGCCTCGACTTCCCGGATCACGGTTGCTTCCGGAATGCGGTGCAGAGTCGAAGTGACGTCGTCCGGAGCATCGGGCGCCGCGGCGTGATCGGTGATGAAATAGACGCCGCCGGGCTTGAGTGCTTTGAACGCCGCCTCGTTGTAGAGCGCGGCGGCATCGGTGTCACCGATCCTGGCATTCTTGAAATCGTGGTAGTTCTGCGTGGTCCAGACGATGTCGACTGGCTCCGGAGCGATGGCGTCCCCGGCCTTGATGATCGAAAGGCTTACTTGGGGGTGATCGGCCGCCCAGGCGGTGACGGCGGGGGCCGGCCGGCCCGAACTGACAAAGACATGGCCTTCGGGGCCGACGGCAAGGCTCAGTAGGCGGGTGAAATAGCCGCGACCCGGGGCGAGTTCAGCGACCTTGGCGCCTTCATGCACCCCGGCAAAGGCCATCAGCTCGGCGGGTTTGCGCCTGGCGTCGCTGGCGATGTCCTCGGGCGGGCGGGCGCTGTCGGTGATGGCGGGG
>JARROF010000007.1:0-40648 GCA_037384205.1 Novosphingobium sp.
CATGAGCGCCGCGCTCAAGCTCTCCGAGAGCAGCAGCTCGCTGAACAGCACGCTTTCCCACCACACCGCCGCCACGAACAGGGCAACGACGGCGTGCATGCGCGAGGACAGAGCGCCGAGCCGCCAGGCCGCCGGCAGCACCAGCAGGGTCAGGACCGCGAACATTGCCCGCGCCAGATAGACCGCGAACAGCGTTCCGGGCGACACCGCGTGGCCGATCCACAGGAACACGGCCAGGAACTGTTCGATCAGGGCGTTGCGCAAGCCGAAACGTGCTTCCCACGGGATCGCGCCATGTCCGGTCGCCAGCCGATTCCCCTGCTCCAGATATTGCATCAGCTCGTCAGGGTGCATGATGTCGAGCGGAGAGAAGTGGATCACGCGCAGGGCCAGCCCCAGAAACACGATACCGATGACCGCCATCGTCATCGCCTGCCGCTTGATTGATGCGTACATCTCGCCCCCTTCAAAGGTCGCCATAACCGGCCGAACCCGAGATGTCATGGCATGGCGGACGGCAGTTACGCACACCGCGATGAGAGCGATCGAGCAATTGCCCCTTTATCGGGACTCCACGTCGTGCAATAGGAACAAATCATGATCGCCAAGCTCACAGGTCTGCTCGACGATACCGGCCCGGACTGGGCGATCATCGACGTGGGCGGCGTAGGCTATCTCGTCCATTGCTCTGCGCGCACGCTGGAACGGCTGGGCATTCGCGGCGACCGCGTGGTCGTGCATACCGAGATGCAGGTCAGTGAAACCGACCAGCGCCTGATCGGCTTCGCCTCCGCCGCCGAGCGCAACTGGTTCAAGCTGCTGACCGCGGTGCAGGGTGTGGGGTCCAAAGTGGCGCTGGCGATCCTGTCCGCGCTTAACACCGAGGAACTGCAGCGCGCCTGCGCGGGCGGCGATGCCGCGATGGTGGCGCGCGCCAACGGGGTCGGCCCCAAGCTGGCCAGCCGTATCGTCAACGAGCTGAAGGACAAGGCCGGCGGTATGGCCACGGTGCCGGGCACGCCCGGAATCGCCGCGGCAGATACGCCGGGCGCGGCCGGTGCCGATGCCGTTTCGGCGCTGCAGAACCTCGGCTTCAAGCCCGCCATCGCCAGTGCCGCCGTGGCGCACGCGATCGGCGAACTGGGAGAGGATGCCGGGCTGAACGACCTCGTCCGTGTCGCTCTCAAGCAGGCTGCGGGATAGCAAGGAGCACAAGACGATGCGCATTCTCACCATGGCCATGCTCACGGCGGCCGCCCTGTCGGCCGCGCCCGTAATGGCGCAGGACATGTCCCCCTTCATCGCCGGGCCGGTCTTCACCGAATATGGCAAAGTGGCGAAGGTCGATAGCGATCTGCCGGTCCCGGCGGACATGCAGCTCAAGGTCCTGTTCAACGCCAGCGCCGGGGCCCAGCCGGGCGAGGTCGTGCGCACGTTCGATTCCGTGGCGCGCTTCATCAACATGAACGTGGCCGCCGGGGTGCCGGAAAAGAACATCCACGCCGTGCTGGTCGTTCACGGCCAGGCCAGCTGGAACCTGACCAACGCGGCGGCCTATGCCCGGCATGATCCCGGCCACCCCAATGCAAGCGCGCCGCTGGTCGAACAGCTGCTGGCCCACGGCGTCACCATCTACCTGTGCGGCCAGAGCGCGGCGGCAAACGGCATTGCCAAGGCCGATCTGCTGCCCGGCGTGAAGCTGTCGCTCTCGGCCATGAACGCCTTTGCGCAACTTCAGCCTCAGGGCTACGTCCTCATCCCGTGACCGACAACCCCATCCTTACCTCCTCGCGCCAGCCGGAAGATGCCGACGCGGCGCTGCGGCCCAAGACGCTGGCCGAATTCGTCGGACAGGCCGCCGCGAAGGACAACCTTCGCGTGTTCATCGAAAGCGCCAAGTCGCGGCGCGAGGCGATGGACCATGTGCTGTTCTTCGGCCCGCCGGGGCTGGGCAAGACCACGCTGGCGCAGATCGTCGCGCGTGAGCTGGGCGTGGGCTTTCGCGCCACCAGCGGCCCGGTGATCGCCAAGGCGGGCGATCTCGCCGCGCTGCTGACCAATCTCGAACATGGCGACGTGCTGTTCATCGACGAGATCCACCGCCTCAATCCGGTGGTCGAGGAAGTGCTCTATCCGGCGATGGAAGACCGCGCACTCGATCTCATCATCGGCGAAGGCCCCTCGGCGCGTTCGGTGCGGATCGACCTGCCGCCCTTCACGCTGATCGGCGCGACCACCCGGCAGGGCCTGCTGCAGACGCCGCTGCGCGACCGTTTCGGCATCCCGGTGCGGCTGCAGTTCTACACCGTGCCCGAACTGGAACATGTGGTGACGCGCGGCGCCGGACTGCTCGGCATCGGTATCGACAAGGGCGGGGCGACCGAGATCGCCCGCCGCGCCCGGGGCACGCCGCGCGTGGCCGGGCGGTTGATGCGCCGCGTGCGCGATTTCGCCCATGTCGCGGGCAGCGATGTGATCACCCGCGCCATCGCCGACAATGCGCTGACCCGGCTGGAAGTCGATTCCATCGGGCTCGACATGCAGGACCGGCGTTATCTGCGGATGATCGCGGATATCTACAAGGGCGGCCCGGTCGGCGTGGAAACGCTGGCCGCCGGGCTTTCCGAACCGCGTGACACGATCGAGGAAGTGATCGAACCCTACCTGATTCAGCTGGGCCTGGTAGCCCGCACCGCGCGCGGCCGATGCCTCAACGAACCCGGCTGGAAGCACCTCGGCATGACGCCGCCCTCCGGCTCACCCGCGGCAGCGCAGGGTGGCCTGTTCGATTCGGACAGACCGGACACAGCAGACTGATTTCTTCCGGCAAAGTGTCGAGGGCGTTTACAAACGCCTTCGCCGCAAGTCCCAATTTGACACATTCGCCCTGACCAGACTTTCAATTAACCTGATTTCTCACATCGGGACGACAGAAACCCGGTTAACACCGTTGTCCCGTTAACCGGACTCTGCGTTGTTTTCTGGCAAGTGGAATACCCGGCGCCTTTCGGGGCGCTCCGAAATTCCAAAGCGGAAACAACAGAGAGCAACGCTTATGTCGGTTCGGATGGCCCTTGCGAAATTGTCTGCCTGTGCGGCAGGCTGCGCAATCATTGGGGGCGGCGCTGTCCACGTCGCGGAAACCCAGTCCCCTGAAACCGAATATCACAAGCTCAAGCAGGCCAAGGTCGCGAAGCCGGTCAAGAAGGCCAGGCGGATCGTGAAACGGGCAAAACCGCGCAAGACCCGGCGCATGCGCAAGATCATCAAGCGCACCTGCTGCGAACAGCCGCAGATGGCGATGGTCCCGCTTCCCCCTCCCTATATTCCGCCGGCACCGCCCCCGTCCTATCAGGGCGGCAGCGGCGGCACACCGGTGGTGATCGGCGGCGGTCCGATCGGCGGCTTCGGCGGCGGCTTTTTCGGCGGATTCTTCGGCGGCGGCGGTTCGAGCGGCGGCAATGTCGTCATCACCTCCAGCACCAGCGGCGGTTCAACGTCGACTTCGTCTTCCTCCGGCGGCCTCACCTCGACCACCACCGGCGGATCGACATCCACGTCAACCGGAGGCATGACCTCCACCACGACCACCGGCGGTGTCACCTCGACGACATCGACCAGCTCGGGCAACGTCTCGACAAGCACGTCCAGCTCGTCGTCGTCCAGTTCTTCCTCAAGCTCTTCGTCCAGTTCCTCGGGCGGCACGACATCCAGCGGGGGGGCTTCCTCCTCCTCCAGCTCATCCTCGTCGAGTTCTTCCTCCTCTTCGACCAGTTCGTCGTCGAGCAGTTCTTCCTCGTCCAGCTCGTCTTCCTCGTCGAGTTCGTCGTCGGGCGGATCGACCACGACCAGCACGGGCGGCACCGATGTTCCGGCTCCGCCAATGCTGATTCTGTTTGGCGCCGCAGCCGCCACTCTGGTGGGCCGCCGCCGCATCGGGCGCCGCCAGCAGGGCTAACGGCACCCGGCACGGCGAATTCGTCCAGACACAAATGCATCCCGGCACATGGGGCGGACACCAAGGGGACGGTGTCCGAATGTGGGGGGCGGCGGTCGGCACGTCGCCCTTTATGCAATCGCCGGTCTGACAGGGACTGCCCCCCGATGCGACCGGGCGCGGCGCCTCTGAGCCTCAGTGCCCGCCGCCGTTTTTCTTCAGGCTCTCTTCCATCCGGGCGATCTGTTCCGGAGTCGCCTCTGTCTGATACCGGGCCTTCCATTCTTCGAAAGGCATGTCGAGAATCAGCGCGCGCGCTTCCATCTTGCCCCCTTCGAAGCCTGCATCGCGTATCCAGTCCGCCAGACAATTGCGGCAAAAGCCCGATAACCCCATTAAATCAATGTTCTGAGCATCATGCCTGTGGCGCAGATGGCGCACCAGCCGGCGGAAAGCCGCTGCGGCCACGGCATCGTCGAGCGTATCTATCGGATCGCTTTCGTTCATTTCTCTGCCAATCGTCCTTGGTTTGTCAGCATTGCTTTGCCATATGACGGCTCCTTCCCGAAAGAGGCAGTCGACACGTGGTCAGCACCCCCAATCGCCGTTCCCCCCATCATCGCGGCATCAAGCGCACGCGCAAAGTCAAGATTCTCGCGACGCTGGGCCCGGCCAGCCGAGACAAGGATACCATCGCCAAGCTCCTGAAAGCCGGCGCGGACGCCTTTCGCGTCAACATGAGCCATGGTGATCACGAGACCCACCGCGAGACGATCGCCAATATCCGCGAGGTCGAAAAGGATCTGGCGCGCCCCGTCGCGGTCCTGTGCGATCTGCAAGGCCCCAAGCTGCGCGTGGGCACCTTCGCCGAGGGCAAGGCCTTCATCCGTCACGGCGCGCACTTCACGCTGGATCGCGATCCTGCGCCGGGTGACGAGAACCGCGTGTGTCTGCCGCACCCGGAGCTGTTCGGCATCCTCCAGAAGGGCCAGCGCCTGCTGGTCGATGACGGCAAGCTGCGCTTCGTGGTGATCAGGCCGGAAGCGGACAAGATCCTGTGCACCGCCGAAGTGGGCGGCCAGATTTCCGACCGCAAGGGCGTGAACGTGCCCGATGCCATCGTCCCCGTCCCGGCCCTGACCGACAAGGACCGGCGCGACCTCTCCTTTGCCGTCGAACAGGGCGCGGACTGGATCGGCCTCTCCTTCGTCCAGCGGCCCGAGGACGTGGCCGAGGCGCGGCGCCTGATGGGCGGCTACGGGGCGCTGATGGCCAAGATCGAAAAGCCCGCCGCGGTCGAAAGTCTCGAAGAGATCATCGAGCTTTCGGACGGCATCATGGTCGCGCGCGGCGATCTCGGCGTGGAACTGCTGCCCGAGGAAGTGCCCCCGATCCAGAAGCACATCATCGAGAAGACCCGCGCCAGTGGCAAGCCGGTGGTAGTGGCAACCCAGATGCTCGAATCGATGATCGTCAGCCCGACGCCGACCCGCGCCGAAGTTTCCGATGTCGCCAATGCGGTCTACGACGGTGCCGACACGGTGATGCTGTCGGCCGAAACCGCTGCGGGCCAGTGGCCGGTCGAGGCGGTGACGATCATGGACCGCATCGCCGCCAAGGTCGAAGGCGATTCGACTTACCGCGAGCGCATTCACCTCGCCGCGACACCTCCCGATGCGACGACGGCGGATGCCATTTCCGCCTCCTGCGCGACGATTGCCGATACCCTGCCGATCGAAGGCATCATCGTGTTCACCGGATCGGGCATTTCCGCCCGCCGCGTTGCCCGCGAGCGGCCCGCCGCGCCGATGCTGGTGCTGACTCCGTCGATCAATACCGCCCGGCGCGGCGCGCTGCTATGGGGCGCGCACACAGTGCTGACCAAAGACATCGGCAGCTTCGAGGAGATGATCGCCAAAGGCAAGCGCATGGCCCTGCGCCATGGCTTCGGCGCGGGCGGATCGCGGCTGGTGACGGTGGCGGGCGTGCCCTTCGGTGTGCCGGGCTCCACCAACCTGCTGCATGTCGTCACGCTCACCGGCGACGAGCTGGCAACGCACAAGAAAGACTGAGCCGTCCATGAGCCTGCACACGCTGTGGATCTTCGCCACCGCCGTTTTTCTGCTCAGCGGGATGCCCGGACCGAACATGCTGCACATCCTGTCGCGCAGCGTCGAGCTGGGCATCAAGCGCAGCATGGCAGCGATGGCAGGCTGCCTGCTGGGCCTGCTCGGCCTGCTGACGGCGTCGGCCGTGGGGCTTGGCACGCTGCTGCATGCCCTGCCCGGCGTGTTCGACGCGCTGCGGATCGCCGGCGCGGCCTATCTGCTCTATCTTGCGTTCAAGGCCTGGCGCAGCCCGGTGACCGAAGACGACGCACCGATAGAGTGGGCCCGCCCCACCGCTTCATGGCAGAGTGTGCTGCGCGGCGGCTTTGCGGTCTCGATCAGCAATCCCAAGGCGATCATCTTCGCCGCGGCCTTCCTGCCCCAGTTCATCGACCCCGCCAAACCGCAAGCCCCGCAGTTCGCCACGCTGCTGGCGGTGCTCACGGTGATCGAAGGTTTCTGGTACTGCATCTACGCCATCGGCGGCCGCGCGATTTCACTGCATCTGAGCCGCGCCGTAGTGAAGCGGGCGTTCAACCGGGTAACGGGCGGGCTCTTCGCGAGCTTCGGCCTCTCGCTGCTAGCCTGGCGCGCGGCCTGATCCCGGTCAGTCCCGCGCGCCGAACAGCGCGGAGCCTACCCGTACATGCGTCGCGCCAAGCATGACGGCAGTCTCGAAATCGCCGCTCATGCCCATGCTGAGCTGATCGATCCCGTTCTCGGCCGCGAGCTTCGCCAGCAGCGCAAAGAACGGCGCCGCTTCGATCCCGGCGGGCGGCACGCACATCAGTCCGACGACCGGAATTCCGGCTTCGCGCGCCGAGGCCACCAGCGCGGGCACATCCGCAATCGGGCAGCCGCCCTTCTGCTCTTCCGCGCCGATGTTGACCTGCACGAAGCACGGCACCGGCTTGCCCGCCCTGGCCATCGCCTTGCCCAGCGCCGCCACCAGCGAGGGCCGGTCCAGCGAATGGATGCAGTCGAACAGGGCCACGGCATCCTCGGCCTTGTTCGACTGGAGCTGGCCGACGAGGTGCAGCTTCACGTCCGGATGCGCCTCGATCAGCGCGGGCCATTTGCCTTGCGCTTCCTGCACGCGATTCTCGCCGAACACGCGCTGGCCCTGTTCGATCAGCGGCACGATGCTTTCGGGGGGATGCGTCTTGGAAATGGCGATGAGCTCCACATCCTCCGGCCTGCGGCCTGCAATCGCGGCGGCGCGGGCGATACGGGCGCGGACATCATCGAGCGGCGAAAGGTCTGGCTGATCCATGGCGCGCTGCTATAGCGCCCCCGTGCCGAACCGCCAGCCGCCTTGTCCCTCAATCAGGCCAAATGTCTGGATCGTCAGCGATGCGCGCAACGATGCCGCGCTGGAACGCATGCTTGCCCGGCTGCCGCGCGGGTCCGGGCTGATCTTCCGCCACTACCACCTGCCGCCTGCCCTGCGCCGCGCCCGTTTCCGCACGCTCAGCCGGATCGCGGCGCGGCACGGCCACTGCGTGGTGCTCTCGGGCTCAGCCCGCGAGGCGCGCGCGTGGAGAGCGGACGGGGCCTATGGCGCGCCGGAACGTCTTGCGCGGGGTCCAGCCATTCTGCGGTTCGTCACTGTCCATTCGCTGCGCGAGCTGGGCAAAGCCCACCGCGCGCGGGCGGATGCCGTGCTGATCTCGCCCGTCTTCCCCACCCGTTCGCACCCTGGCGCGCCGATGCTCGGCCCACTGCGCTTTCGCCTGCTGGCGGCCCGCGCGCGCGTTCCGGCAATTGCGCTCGGCGGCATGACCGCGCACCGGGCCCGCACTTTCGGTTTGCACGAATGGGCTGCGATTCAAGGCCTTGCCGAAACGCCCACAGCCCTGTTCCCGGTTCATTCTTGACGCGGAGTCCCCCCCGGGCGCATTATCCGCGCACCTAATCAGGGGAATTCTTATGGCCACGCGGCCCATGGCGCCCGGACGGCGCATCGCCAAGCCGGACTGGCGCGCAGTCCTCAAGCGGTCCCTGCGCCGCGCGACCGAGCTTTCGGGCGCAGTGGCGCTGTTCGCGCTGATGCTCTATCTGACACTGGCACTGGTCAGCTATCACCAGACCGACCCGTCAGCCTCCACCGCCGCCGGGGGCGAGGTGCAGAACTGGATGGGCGCCACGGGCGCCTGGACCGCCGAGCGTGCGCTGTTCCTGTTCGGCCCGGTGTCCTGCCTGTTCCTGCCGATGCTCTATGTCTTCGCCCGCAAGCTGTGGCTGCTGGTGGAGGAAGATGATAGCGAGATCGAGCATTCGAACCAGCGCTGGTGGCGCCCGATTGCCCTGCTTGCCTGCGCGATGGTGCTGATCGCGACGGTATTCTCGCTGTGGTTCACGCGGCCAGGCGGCGCGCTGCCTGCCTCCATGGGCGGCATTTCCGGGCTGCTGGGCGCCCGGGCCATCCACGCGCTGGCCGCGCTGACACCGCCCGCCGTGCAAGGCTGGGCGACGCTGGCGCTGGCGCTCGTATGCCTGATCGCGGGCGTGGCGCTGGTGGGCCGGGTCTTCGCGTTCGACTGGGGCCGCCTGCTAACGCTGCCCGGGCGCATCGGCCGCCTGCCGCGCATGCGCTCCGCTTCGGGTAAGCAGGCTTTCGCCCCGGAGCGCGAGGTCGCCCGCCCCGACCCCGCGCCGCGCGCAAAGGCCCCGGCCCCGCTGGCCGAAAGGCCCCGCCGCGCGCCGGAGATCGTTGATCCCAAGGCCTCTCCCGCCCCGGCCGTGCTCGGCTCCGGCAGCCGCCAGAAGGACCTGTTCGACCAGTACGAACTGCCCAGCCTCGAACTGCTCGCCGATCCGCCGCCCAATTCCGGCCAGAAGATCGACAAGCTCAGCCTGGAGCGCAACGCGCGCCTGCTCGAAACCGTGCTCGACGATTTCAACGTCAAGGGCGAGATCACCGCCGTGCGCACCGGCCCGGTCGTCACCATGTACGAACTGGAACCGGCGCCGGGCACCAAGGCGGTGCGCGTGATCGGCCTGGCCGACGATATCGCGCGCAACATGTCCGCGATCTCCGCGCGTGTCTCCTCGATTCCGGGGCGCACCGTCATGGGCGTCGAACTGCCCAATGCCCAGCGGCAGATGGTCTCGTTCAAGGAAATGGTCGCCTCCGAAGCCTTCGCCCACCACAAGGGCATGCTGCCGATCATCCTGGGCAAGGATATCGCGGGCGAGCCGGTCATCGCGGACCTCGCGACCATGCCGCACCTGCTGGTGGCGGGTACGACCGGTTCGGGCAAGTCGGTCGGCCTCAACTGCATCCTGCTCTCGCTGCTCTACCGCCTCACCCCGGCGCAGTGCCGCCTGATCCTCGTCGATCCCAAGGTGCTCGAACTCAAGAGCTACGACGATATCCCGCATCTGCTCTCGCCGGTCGTCACCGAACCGCCCAAGGCCGTGCGCGCCTTGAAGTGGGCGGTCGAGGAAATGGAGCGCCGCTATCGCATGATGAGCGAGGTTTCCGTCCGCAACCTCGCCAGCTTCAACGAGAAGGTCCGCACCGCCGCCGCCAAGGGCAAACCGCTCGGCCGCCGCGTGCAGATCGGCTTCGATCCGGACACCGGCGAGGAACTCTACGAGGAAAACCAGCTCGATTACGAAGTGCTGCCGCAGATCGTGCTGATCGTCGACGAGTTGGCCGATCTCATGGTCACGGTCGGCAAGGAAATCGAAGTTCTGATCCAGCGCCTCGCGCAGAAGAGCCGCGCGGCGGGCATTCACCTGATCATGGCGACGCAGCGCCCCTCGGTCGACGTCATCACCGGCGTCATCAAGGCCAACCTGCCGACGCGCGTGTCCTTTGCCGTCACCAGCCGCATCGACAGCCGTACGATTCTGGGCGAACACGGCGCCGAGCAGCTGCTGGGCAAGGGCGACATGCTCTACAAGCCCAGCTCCGACCCCATCAAGCGCGTCCACGGTCCCTTCGTCTCCGACGAGGAAGTGGAACATGTCGCCGATTACTGGCGCACGCAGGGCAAGCCGGACTACGTCACCGCCGTCACCGAGGAGCCCGAGGAAGGCAGCTTCGGCTTCGACGATCTCGATGCCACCGCCTCCGACGCGCCTGAAGAACGCAAGTACCGGCAGGTCTGCCAGCTGGTGTTCGAGAACCAGAAGGTCTCGGTCTCGTGGCTGCAGCGCCAGATGGGCGTGGGCTACAACACCGCCGCCAAATGGGTGGAGCGCATGGAGAACGACGGCTTCGTCGGCCCCGCCAACCACGTCGGCCGCCGCGACATCTACCGCGACGAGAACGGAAACCCGCTTTGAAACGCACCCTGCTGCTGGCCGCGGCCATCGCGGCGCCCGCCGCGGCGGCCACGGTGGAACTTACCGTGCAGGCCGGGCAGTGGGTCCAGGTCTTCGCCAACGACGTGGAACGCGCGACCGGCCGCAGCGTGCGGGTCGATACCGCGAGTGTCGCGGCAGGCGGACTGGGCAGGCAGTTCCGGCAGGCCAGCGTGCTGCTGCGCGCGCAAGGGCAATATCCCTACGGCACCACGATCTATGCCCTGCGCAGCGTGAACTGTGCCGCCGGACAGCAGGCCACCCACCAGTGGAGCGCGGTGGCGCCGAACGGCGCCGTGCTGGGTGGGCAGGCCTATCCCAGCTCGCCGGTCGAGAAAGTCCATTGGGACTCGCAGGACGGCAAAGTGCTCAAATTCGTCTGCCAGGGCATCCTGCCGCGCTAGGTGCGTTGTCACGCGCCGTGGCAGCCGGAGCGACTGCTAGCACCAGTTTTCGTAGGAAACGGACTTTCCGGATACGCCGACATGGCGCTCATTCTCCTCCTTAGTGTAGCCCGATGAACATGACCGAACACGCACCACTCTCCGTTCTCGACACCTACCAGCGCCACGGCGCGGCTTGGGCGAAGCGGCGTGGCGACAACTTGGCGGAGGGCTCGTGGCTCGATCGCTTTTGTGAGCTGCTGCCGACTGGAGCGGCAGTGCTGGATATAGGCTGCGGCTCCGGTCTGCCGATCGCCAGCGAACTGATCCAGCGCGGTTTCGAGGTTGCAGGGGTAGACGGCACACCAGCGATGCTTGCGCTGTTCCAGCACAATCTGCCCGGCATTGAGGCACATCTGGCTGATATGCGGAAGCTCGCCCTTGGTCGGCGCTTTTCAGGACTTCTCGCGTGGGACAGCTTTTTCCACCTTTCGCCTGCGGATCAGCGTGACATGTTTGCTCGTTTCCAAGCGCATGCCGCACCTGGAGCGGCGCTGATGTTCACCAGCGGGACGTCAGAAGGCGAAGCAATTGGCGAGTTGGAGGGCGATCCGCTCTACCATGGCAGCCTTGGCGCCGAGGAATACCGGAGCCTCCTGGGCGGTACCGGCTTCGCTGTCATTGAACACGTTGTGGAAGACCCGTCCTGCGGCTATCGCACCATCTGGCTAGCCCAACAAAGCGGTTGATAGGGATGGCAACCAAGCTCCGCAGCTTACGATGGTTTTGATGTCCGCTCCCCCAAACTTCCTGCCGTTCGACCTGCTCTCAGCACTTCCCAATAGCAGGCGTCCCTTCTGCCGGATTTGTCCACGCCGCGCTGGAATCATGCACAAGGTCCGCCGCAGGGGTTGGTGAAATCCGATCCCGCGCCTAGATTGCGCGGCACGCAACTTCCCCATCGGATGCCCCCCACATGGAACACCAGACCCAGGCCTTCCCGTTGCAGGACGGTTTCCTGCTGCTGGGAACCGCGCTTGTCTTCGTGCTGCTGTTCCGGCGGCTGGGACTGGGCGCCACGCTGGGCTTTCTGCTCGCAGGCGCCGTTCTGGGGCCCTATGCGCTCGATCTGGTCGGCGATCCGGAAGGCAAGATCGGCTTTGCCGAGCTGGGCATAACCCTGCTGCTGTTCATCGTCGGGCTGGAGCTGGCACCCCGGCGCCTGTGGCGGATGCGGCACGAGATTTTCGGGCTGGGGCTGCTGCAAGTGGCGCTGTGCGGGCTCGCCATTTCCGCGATCATCTATCACTTCACGCAATTCACGCTCGAAGCCTCGCTGGCGCTGGGCCTGCCGCTCGGCCTGTCGTCCACCGCGCAGGTCCTGCCGATGCTGCAGAGCGCCGGGCGCCTGCATTCGCCGGTGGGCGAGCGCTCTTTCGCCATCCTGCTGTTTCAGGACCTCTCGATCATCCCGCTGATCACGATCATCGCGGCAATGAACCGCAATCCCAATCTGCCCGAAGGCCCTCCGGGCTGGCAGCTCGCGCTGACCACCGTGATCGCCATTGCCGGGCTGATCGCCGCCGGGCGCTTCGTGATCCGACCGCTGTTTCGCCTGATCGGCAATCTGGGCGAGCGCGAGATGTTCGTGTTTGCCGCCCTGTTCACCGTGATCGCCTCCGCCGCGCTGATGGAGACGCTGGGCCTGTCCACCGCGCTGGGCGCCTTCATTGCAGGCGTCATGCTGGCGGACAGTCCCTACCGCCACGAACTGGAAGCCGATGTCGAGCCATTCCGCGCGATCCTGCTCGGCCTGTTCTTCATGTCGGTGGGCATGATGCTGGACTTGTCGGCGATTGCCGAACGACCCTTGTTCGTCGCGGGCATGGCGCTGACGCTGATCGCGGTGAAGGCGAGTATCATCTTCGGCCTAGCGATGCTGTTCCGCATGACCTGGCGCAGCGCGCTGGCGCTCGGGCTGCTGCTGAGCCAGGGCGGCGAGTTCGGCTTCGTGCTCTTTGCGCAGGCCGCCAATGCCTGGCTGATCAAGCCGCAGGCGGCGAGCCTGTTCGGCGCCATCGTCACGCTGTCGATGGTGACGACGCCGTTCCTGATGATGGCCACCGCCCGCTTCCGCGAGGCTCCCGCCGGTAAGGAAGTGCGCGAGGGGCCGCAGCAGGATGGCGCCAATGCACTGATCGTGGGATACGGGCGCTTCGGCCAGACGGTGGCCCAGATCCTGAACGCCGCCGGGATCAAGGTGACGCTGATCGATACCGATATCGAGATGATCGATATCGCCGGGTCCTTCGGCGCCAAAGTCTACTTCGGCGACGGCACCCGCATAGACATGCTGCGCCAGGCCGGGGCGGCCGAAGCCCAGTTGATCGTGTTCTGCATCGACGGTAACCAACTGACCGAGGAATTCCTCCACGCCGTTCACGCCAGCTTTCCCGAAGCCGACCTCCACGCCCGCGTCTTCGACCGCCGCAGCATGCTGCGGCTGAAGGACGCGCCGCTGAAATCGGCGATGCGCGAAGTGATGGAGTCGGCCGCCATGCTGGCACGGTGCGCGCTCAAGAGCGTGGGCCTCTCGCTGGAAGAGATCGACAAGGCCGAGACCACTTACCGCACGCAGGACAAGGAGCGGCTGGCCCTGCAGTTCGAGGCGGACGACATGCGCGTCGCGCACGACCGCATTCTGACGCAGCCGATGCGCCGGAAACCTCAGGCCGGGACCGAGTAACCCTCGAACCGCTTGATCCGGCGCAGCGAGAAGCTGCTCTTCATCGACGAGACCCCGGGCAGCCGCGCCAGGCAATCGCGGTGGATCTGGCCGTAGTGGTCGAGATCGGCGGCGGCCACGCGCAGAAGATAGTCGCCCGCGCCGCTCATCAGGTGGCATTCGAGGATATCGTCGAAATCGCACACCGCCCGCTCGAACCGGTCCAGCGCCTCCCGGCTCTGGCTGTTGAGCGTGATCTCCACGAAGACTTCCACCGACAGCCCCAGCCGACGCGGATCGACCCGCGCGGCATAGCCCCGGATCAGCCCCTGCCCTTCCAGCGCCTTGATCCGGCGGTGGCAGGCCGAGGACGACAGGTGCACGAGTGCGGCCAGATCGGCGATCGAGCGCGACGAATCCGTTTGCAACGCTTCCAGCAAGGCGCGATCTGCACGGTCCATGAATTTTTCTCCCGGTAAATCTAATTAAATCGGGAATTATTCCAATTCCATGAGAGATCAAGCGCAATTCCGGTGAAACATTGCGCCCGGCCGGGTGTACCTTTTCTCCAAGGCAACCCACACCGGAGACGAACCATGCGCATCGGCACTGTCAAGGAAATCAAGAACCACGAATACCGCGTCGGCCTCACGCCGGAGAGCGTTCAGGAACTGGCACGCCACGGGCACGAAGTCTGGGTGGAAATGGGCGCGGGCCTCGGCATCGGCGCCAGCGATGGCGAATACCAGCGCTGCGGCGCGACGATGATCGCGACCGCCGCCGAAGTGTTCGCGGGCTGCGAGATGGTCGTGAAGGTCAAGGAACCGCAGGCGGTGGAACGCGCGATGCTGCGCGAGGGACAGATCCTCTACACTTACCTGCACCTCGCCCCCGATCCGGAACAGACCACCGATCTCGTCAAATCCGGCGCCACCGCCATTGCCTATGAGACGGTCACCGGGCCGGGTGGCTCGCTGCCGCTGCTCAAACCGATGAGCCAGGTGGCCGGGCGCATGTCGATCCAAGCAGGCGCGACCGCGCTGGAAAAGGCCCATGGCGGGCGCGGCGTGCTGCTGGGCGGCGTGCCGGGCGTGATGCCGGGCAAGGTCGCGGTGATCGGCGGCGGCGTGGTCGGCTTCAACGCCGCGCAGATGGCCGCTGGCCTTGGCGCGGACGTGACCATCCTCGACCGCAGCGCCGATGTGCTCGAACGGCTCGGCAACCACTTCGAGGCGCGCGCCAAGACCCGCTTTTCGAGCACCGCCAATCTCGCCGAGAGCGTGGCCGAGGCCGATCTGGTGATCGGCGCGGTGCTGATCCCCGGCGCGGCGGCCCCCAAGCTCGTCACCCGCGAGATGCTGGGCACGATGAAGCCGGGCGCGGTGCTGGTCGATGTCGCCATCGATCAGGGTGGCTGCTTCGAGACCAGCCATGCCACCACGCACGCCGAGCCGACTTTCGTGGTGGACGGCATCGTCCACTACTGCGTTGCCAACATGCCCGGCGCCGTCGCCCGCACCAGCACTTATGCGCTCAACAACGTGACGCTGCCGCACGCCCTTGCCATCGCCGATGCCTTCGACAGCGCGGACGGCTGGAAGGCCGCGCTGCGGGCCGATCCGCATCTGGCTGCCGGTCTCAACGTCCACGCCGGGCAGGTGACCTACGAAGCCGTGGCCAGCGAACTCGGCTATGATTACGTGCCTGTGGATTCGATCCTCTAACGCGTAAATTAACGAGCCTGTTAACCTCATATTGAAGGCCTTGCCCCATGAATCACTCATGCTCCCTGGGACAAGGCTCTTCCTGACCGGTCTGCTGGCTATCGTCTGCACTTTGCTGAGTGCACCGATGGCCGCGGCCGCGTCGGGGTTTCCCGCCGGATCGGTCTGCACAGCCCTAGCCCCGGCCGATACGGATGCCGCCGCCTTGACGCGGAATCCCGCGCGTTGGAACTGCAACGGATCCGACTGGAAGATCGACGGCACGAAAGCCAGCTTCGTGCGGATCGACATGACGCGGCACCCTTTGCTCCCCGGTTCCGTCCTAATCACGCGCCTGACCCGTTTCGAACGCCTCTCGCTCACCGCGATCGGGGCTGACGGCACCAGTGCCACGCGCCAGATCGCGCCGCATGATCTCCGGTTTTCCACCACGCAATGGAAAATGCGTATGCCCCTGCCCCGGCTGGATGCACCGGTAACAGCGTATGTCCTGAAAGTGACCGGCGCACGGCATCCGGCCCTGCTGTCCGACGTGGACGTCGCTCCACCGCCCAGCGAATCCAAGGTCGGCAACCAGCAACTGCTGCTCGCCCTCCTGTGCGGGCTGATGCTGATGCCGCTGATCCTGAACTTCGGATTCTATCGCGTCCTGCGCCAGACCTTTGCATTGTGGCACGCGCTCGCCGTGTTCGCGATGCTGATCCAGACTTTCGTCGCCAGCGGTCTGGTGAACCGCTTCTTCTCGCCATCGCTGCTCGAAATCAACGTCCTGTCTTCGATCAGTCTCAGCGTGGCCAGCATTGCCGCCACGCAGTTCCTGGCATCGCTGGTCGAGCCGGATATGCTCGGCCGAAAGCAGAAAGCCCTGCTGCGCGCCATGGGGCTCTGGATGGTCGTGTGGACGGTCTATTACCTCTTCGCGAGCGGCCCGCTGCTGCCTACCGTTTCCGCCGTTTACTATGCCGCTTTCCTGCCACTCTTCGCCATACTGGTCTGGTCGATGGCAACCGCCGCACGGCGCGGCAGCCGTACGGTGTGGTTCCAGATCATCGGCTGGACGCCGCTGATCATCATGGCGCTGGTCCGGATCGGCTCCTTGCTGGGCATGACCGATTCGCCGCTCGGCGTCATGACCGCGCAGCACCTCTCGATCGGTTTCGAAGTTCTGCTGAGCACGCTGGGCGCCGCCGACCGCTTCATGGAGGTCAAGCTTGAACGCGATCAGGCGATCACTCAGGCCCGGTTCCTCGAAAGTCTGGCCGAGCGCGATCCGCTGACCGGGCTCTATAACCGGCGTGGGTTCGAGGAACGCTATGCCCGGCTGGCGAAGAAGGGGTTCGACACCATGGCCGTGCTCGACCTCGATCACTTCAAGATGGTCAACGACACGCGCGGCCATGCCATGGGCGATACCGTGCTGAAAGCAGTCGCGCGCGCGCTGATGCCGGACGAGGACACCATCGCCGTGCGCTTCGGCGGCGAGGAATTCCTGTTGCTGATGCGGGGTCATGATGCCGCCGACCGGGCCGAGCATCGCCGCCGGTCGATCCCTGCACGTATCGCAGCCGAGATCACCGGGCTGGACCGGCCGGTAACCGCCAGCATGGGCCTCGTCACCGGGGCTCCACCGATGTGCTTTGCCGAACTCTATGCCCGATGCGACGCGCTGCTCTATCAGGCCAAATCAGAAGGGCGCAATCGCACCGTTCAGGACGCCATGATGCCCGAACCCGGCCACGACGCAGACCGGGCCGTCATCCGCCTGCACTGAAGCGCCCCGCCACGTCCGGCGGAATGCGCATGACTCGCCCGGTTTCCAGCGCAATCATCGCCCATGTGGTGCGCGAACGCACGATCGCCTTGCCGCCTGCACTGCGGAATTCCACGCAGCGGTCGAATCTGGCGCCGTTGGGGCCATCGGGGATGAACGTCTCGGCCGTCACGCTCTCGCCCTCGCGGATATTGCCGCGGTAGTCGATCTCGTGCCGGGTCACGACCCAGGCATATTTGGCCTGCTGTTCGGGAAGCGCGTGCGCCTCCCAATGCGCCGTGGCGATCGCCTCCATCCACTGCACCCAGACCGCATTGTTGACGTGGCCCATCACATCGATGTCCCCGGGCCGCGCGGTGAAGGTCTGGGTGAAGCGGTTGCTCATAAGCAATTCCCGTTAGCGCATTCATAGAACACCATGCCCAAAAATACGAGCGGGGCGGCCAGTATCGGAGCAAACACGAGTTCCCACCAACGACGCTTCTGCCACAGCGAAAGCCCAAGGCACGCAAGCCCAAGGACCTGTAGCAGCCAGAACCTGAGCACGGCCGCCAAGACTTCCTCCGGCGGTAGGGCAATCGCCAACCCGGCCGTCGCAAGTGTAGCGATCATGGCGACGATCGCAGGCAAGCCGAGCTCTCGAATGCTCACCCTTCCACGCCCAGCTGCCACAGGATGAAGGCGAATTCCTCCGCCGTTTCCTTCAGGCTTTCGAACCGGCCGGACTTGCCGCCGTGGCCCGCGCCCATGTTGGTCTTGAAGATCAGTTCGTTGGCATCGGTCTTCAGTTCGCGCAGCCGGGCCACCCACTTGGCCGGTTCCCAATAGGTCACGCGCGGATCGTTGAGCCCCGCCGTGACCATCAGCGGCGGATAGGCCTGCGCCGTGATCTGGTCATAGGGGCTGTAGCTGAGGATATGCTCGAACGCGGCCTTGTCCTCGATCGGATTGCCCCATTCGGGCCATTCGCCGGGCGTGAGCGGCAATGTCTCGTCGAGCATGGTGTTGAGCACGTCGACGAAAGGCACATGCGCCACCACCGCGCCCCACAGATGCGGATCGGAATTGATGACGGCGCCCATCAGCTCGCCGCCGGCCGATCCGCCGGCAATCGCGATCTGGCCTTCGGACGTGAAGCCGCGCTCGACCAGGCCTTTCGCGCAGTCGACGAAATCGTTGAAGGTATTGGTGCGCTTGTCCAGCTTGCCGGCCTTGTACCACGCGCGCCCCATGTCGTCGCCGCCACGGATATGGGCGATGGCATAAGCGAACCCGCGATCGACGAGGCTGAGACGCGCGGTCGAGAAACCAGGATCGATGGAAATGCCGTAAGCGCCATAGCCATAGAGGTAGAGCGGCCCGGCGCCGGTGCGGTCCTTGCGGTAGACGATGGAAACCGGGATCGCGGTGCCATCGCGCGCGAGGATCTCAAGCCGCTCGGTCGCGTAGAGCGAGGCGTCGTAGCCCGAGGGGATTTCCTGCACCTTGAGCGTTTCCATGGTGCGCGCGGCGACGTCGTAATCGAGCACCGAGGACGGCATGACCATCGATTCGTAGGACAGCCGCAGCGTGTCCATGTGCCATTCGGGGTTATTGCCAAGGCCCGCTGAAAAGCTCGCTTCGGGAAATGCGATCGGTTCGATCCGGGCGGGATCGTCGTAATAGCGGACTTCCAGATGGTCGAGCCCGGCGCGCCGCCCCTCGATCACATAGAAATCGCGGAACAGATCGACCCCGGTCAGGTAAAAATCGTCGGCCCCCTCGATCAGCGTGCTCCACTCGCCCGGATTGTCCAGCGGTGCAGAGGCAAGGCGGAAGTTCTCGTGGGTGTCGTTGGTGTGGATGAACAAAGTGTCGTCACGTACATCAACATCGTATTCCACGCCTTTCTGGCGCGCCTTCACCAGCAGCGGTTCGGCCAGCGGATTGTCGGCCGGAATCAGCCGAACTTCACTCGTCTCGTGATCTCCCGACTGCAAGATGATCCATTTCTCCTGGGCACCGAGCGCGGCTCCGCAAGAAAACGCTTCGTCAGGATCATGATAGATGGTCACGTCCTCATCCGAAGATGTGCCGAGGCGGTGCATCCTGATCGTGCGATGACGCCAGTTCTCATCGCTGAGAGAGTATAGCACCGCATCTTCGCCAGCCGTCCACACGATGTTGCCGATAGTCCCTTCGACTTCGCTATCGCCCCATTTGCCCGCAGCCCCCGGAACGCTATCCTCCAAAGTGCCTTGTTCGCCGAGAAGGAGGAAGCGGATGGTGTAGCGCTCGGATCCGTTCGTGTCGGTAGAATAGGCCAGATAACGTCCGCTCGGGCTCACCGAGAGCGCTCCGAGCCGAAAATACTCCTTGCCCACGGCCATGGCACCTTCGTCGAGCATCAGCTCGTCGGCGGAATCATCATCCTTGGCGGCCACGGGCCTGCGCCACCATTTCTTGTATTCGGCGCCTTCCTCGAACTCGATCCAGTAAAGCCAGTCGCCGTCCTTCTGCGGCACCGACTTGTCCGCTTCCTTGATGCGGCCGCGCATTTCCGTGAACAGCGCGTCGATCCGCGCCTGGTGCGGCTCCATCCGCGTCTCGAACCAGGCATTCTCCGCTTCGAGATGCGTGAGCACGTCCTTGTCGGTGACTTCCGGATAGCCCGGATCGCGCATCCACGCATAATCGTCGGGAACGGTCAACCCGTGGCGGGTGAAGGACTGCGGTTTCTTGGCCGCCTGCGGAGGACCGGAAAGGGTCGGGGTGGAATCTGCCATGCCCCGCATCTATGTACCGAAGATGACCCCCGCAAGCCGGATACCCCAGACATGCTGATGAATACCCATGAAGCCCGCCTCGATGCCCTGCGAAAGGAACTGAAGGGACGCGGCCTCGACGGCTTCGTGATCCCGATTTCCGACGAGCACATGAGCGAATATGTCGGCGCCTATGCCCAGCGCCTCGCCTGGCTGACCGGCTTCGGCGGATCGGCCGGCACGGCGGTGGTGCTGACCGATCCGGCACTGTCCCCCTCCGCCGCGATCTTCGTTGACGGGCGCTATACCATCCAGGTGCGCGATCAGGTGGACGAGCGGCTCTTTGCCTATGAAAGCGTGCCGCAGACCAGCCCCGCCAAATGGCTGGAGCAGCACGCCCCGCAAGGCGCAGTGATCGGCTACGACGCCTGGCTGCACGGTGTGAAATGGGCCGAAGCGGCCGACAAGTCGCTGGCGGGCATCGGCGGCAAGCTGGTGGCGGTGGGCAGCAACCCCGTCGATGCCGTCTGGGAAGACCGTCCGCTCGCCTCCACCGCGCCCGCGCTGGCCCATGCCGGCGCGCTCGCCGGGGAAAGCAGCGAGGCCAAGCGCGCGATGGTTTCCGAATGGCTGGTGGGCAAGCGCCTCGATGCCACGGTGATCACCGCGCTCGATTCGATCGCCTGGCTGCTCAACATTCGCGGCACCGATGTGGAGCGCACGCCGGTCGCGCTGTCCTATGTGATCGCGAAGGCGGACGGCACCGCAGACCTCTTCATCGCCGAGGAGAAAGTGACGCCCGCGCTGCGCCAGCATCTGGGCAATGCCGTGACCGTGCGGCCGCGCAGCCAGTTCGTGGCCGGGCTGGAAGAACTGGCGGGCCAGCATGTTGCCGTGGACCCGGACCGTGCCGTCAGCGCCATTTTCGAAGTGCTGCGCAGGGCGGGGGCCAGCGTGGTCGAGGAACGTGATCCCACCGTGCTGCCCAAGGCCGTGAAGAACCCGGTCGAGCAGCAGGGCCACCGTGATGCGCAGGCGCGCGACGGCGCCGCCGTATCGCGGTTCCTGCACTGGCTTTCGCTGGAAGGGCCCAGGGGCGAAGTCACCGAAATGTCCGCCGCCGACCGGCTCGAAATGTTCCGCAAGGCCTGCGGCGACTTGCGCGACCTTTCGTTCGACACGATCTCCGGCGCCGGTCCCAACGCGGCGATCTGCCATTACCGCGTCACCGACGAGACCAGCCTGACGCTGCAGCCGGACTCGGTCTACCTTGTCGATTCGGGCGGGCAATATCCCGACGGCACCACCGACATCACCCGCACCGTCTGGATCGGCCCGGGCGAGCCGGGTGCCGAAGTGAAGGACCGCTTCACCCGCGTGCTCAAGGGCCACATCGCCCTGGCCATGGCGGTGTTCCCCAAAGGCACCACCGGCAGCCAGCTCGACGTGCTGGCCCGCTATGCCCTGTGGCAGGCGGGCGTGGACTATGCGCACGGCACCGGCCACGGCGTCGGCAGCTTCCTCTCGGTCCACGAAGGCCCGCAGCGCATCGCCAAGGCTTCCGGCGGGCAGCCGGGCAGCGATCAGCCTCTGATGCCGGGCATGTTCCTCTCGGACGAGCCCGGCTATTACAAGACCGGCGAATACGGCATCCGTATCGAGAACCTCATCCTCGTCGAACCGCGCGCGATCGCGGGCGCAGAAGGCGAATACTACGGCTTCGAAACGCTGACTTACGTGCCGATCGAGCGCCGTCTGGTCGATTGCAGCCTGCTGACCCGCGCCGAGCTGGAATGGTGGAACGCCTATCATGCCCGCGTGCTCGACCTGATCGGGCCGCAGCTCGAAGGCGAGGCCAGGGCATGGCTGGAGGCGCAGTGCGCGCCCTTGTGAAGCCCTAAATGTTCACGTAATGTTCCGAAACCTGATGCGATTCGCAAGGAGAGTGGAACATGATTGGCTACGTGACACTGGGAACCAACGATCTGGAACGGGGGGCGCCGTTCTACGACGCCATCGCCGCCGAACTGGGCGTTGGCCGGATGATGGAATTCGATAGCTTCATCGCTTGGGGCGTCCCGGGCGGCGGGGCCGGTATCGGCCTGACCAAGCCGTTCGACGGCCAGCCCGCCACTGTCGGCAATGGCGTGATGGTAGCGCTGGAAGCCAAGGACAAGGACCAGGTGCAGCGCCTCTACGACATCGCGCTCGCCCAGGGCGGCACTTGCGAGGGCCCTCCGGGACCGCGCGGCGATGAAGGGTTCTATGCCGCCTACTTCCGCGATCTGGACGGCAACAAGCTCAACGCCTTCATCATGGGCTGAAGGACTTGCCTGTATTCCTTCCGCCTGCTTCAAAGGCGGCGGAGGGAATACAGGGAGAGACCCTATGGCGGTTGCACACGTAACCTTCGGAACCGGTGATCTGGGGCGCGGCACCATGTTCGCATCGATGGCCGCGAACGCGGGCATGGTGCAGCGCGTCCACGCCGCCGCGCTGGCCCACGGCGGCGGCTGCGAAGGACCGCCAGGGCCACGCGCCAATGGCTTCTACGCCGCCTGTTTCCGCGATCCCGGCGGTAACAAGACGGACGTCTTCTGCGTTCCCGCCGTGTCATGATCGGCACGGCGCGTGATCTCGGGACTTACCCCGCCCATCTCGGCTCTGGCGGCAGGGCAGAAACGCAACCCGCTTTTACCGGCATGGACTGGTACGAGGCCTATGCGCTACGCACGGCGGCGGATGGAAGGGACGGCAGACTGGTTTTCACCAGCGACTGGAACAGCTGGGAGATGCATCCGGCGGGCGTCTGGCATACGGCGAACGTTCCCAGCGCGGCCACGACTCTGTTTATCACCCGGGGCAAGGCACACAGGGCCGCCCGCGCTGAAGGCGGCGTTCACGGAGTTTGCCGTTCCATGAACGGTGCCGCGAAGCTGTGACAATTGACGACAATAATCGGGTCGCATGGCACACCTGCGCGACAAGCGCACCGTAGAAGAGGTTCCAGAGAGCCACGGGGCAGCCCTTCCCCTCCCTTCCCCAGCTTCGTGGCTCTCATACTTTTCCCTTTGGGAGTGAGATGACGATGAAGACTGCAATCAAGACCCTGACGCTCGGCCTTTCGGCTGCTGCGCTTTCGATCGGCGGCTTCGCCTATGCCCAGCCCGGCCCGTCGGCAAAGCCGTTCATGGACGCCAACAAGGACGGTGTGATCAACCGCGCCGAAGCGCAGAAATCGGCCGAAGCCATGTTCACCCGTCTCGACGTCAACAAGGACGGCAAGATCGACCAGGCCGACTTCGCAGCCCGCCAGGCGCAGCGGCGCAGCGACAAGTTCGCAAAGATCGACACCAACAATGACGGTTCGATCTCCAAGGAAGAATTCATGGCCGCCAAGCGAGGTGGTCCCGGCAGGAAGGGCCCCAATATGAACGGCCCTGGCATGGATGGTCCGGATATGGGCAACCCAGGCATGAACGCGCCCGGCTGGAGCGGCAAAGGCAAGCGCGGCCATCACGGCAAACGCGGCCAGGGCATGATGATGCTGAAGATGGCAGACACCAACAACGACGGTGCCGTCAGCAAGGCTGAATTCATGGCCGCCGCCAACAAGCACTTCGACATGATGGACGCCGACAAGGACGGCAAGGTCACCAAGGAAGAGCGTCGCGCCGCATGGCAGTCCATGCGTGCGCAATGGCAGGCTGCAAAGCCGGCCACGAAGTGACTGGACAAACCCCGCCCAAGGGGTGTGGAAGAATACCCCTATGAACGATACCGCACCCCCGAAGCTACTTCTGGTCGATGACGAGGCCGCCCTGCGCGAACCCCTGGGTGACTATCTGTCGCGCCAGGGGTTCGACATTGTCCAGTCGGCCAGCGCCGCCGAAGCCCGCAGCCGTCTGCGCGACGGCAAGTTCGATCTCGTCCTGCTCGACATCATGATGCCGGGCGAGGACGGGCTTTCGCTCTGCCGCCACCTTGTCGAGACGCAGGACATTCCGGTGATCTTCCTGACCGCGCGCGGCGAAGCGACCGACCGTATCGTCGGCCTTGAAATCGGCGCCGACGATTATGTCGTAAAGCCGTTCGAACCGCGCGAACTGGTCGCCCGCATCCGCAGCGTGCTGCGCCGGGCGTCCCGCAGCACCCTTCCCGTAGCCGAGAACGAGGCCTTTATCTTCGAAGGGTGGCACCTCGATCCCCTCAAGCGCCGCCTCACCGATCCGGAAGGTGCGGCAGTGGCCATTTCCTCGGTCGAGTTCCGCCTGCTCATGGCCTTCCTCGAACACCCCCGGCAAGTGCTCAACCGCGACCGCCTGCTCGACATGGTGCAGGGCCGCGAAGCGCATCTGTTCGACCGCGCGGTGGACAATCAGGTCAGCCGCCTGCGCCGCAAGATCGAAGTCGACAGCCGCAACCCGCAGATGATCCAGACGGTCTGGGGCGGCGGCTACATGCTGGCAACCGAAGTGAAGCGCGTCCCGCTCGCCCCCGAATGAGAATTCCCCAGCCCCGCAGCCTGATGGGCCAGATGCTGCTGGCGGTGGCGGTCGCGCTGCTGCTCGTGCAGGGACTGAGCTCGTTCCTGGTCTACAAGGCACAGCGCGAGGCTTACGAGACCGGGATGATCAACGTCGCGGCTTTCCGGCTGATCGCGGACACCCACGGCCCGGGCACATTCTTTCGGCACGACCATTCTTCGGAAAGGGGTTCCATCAGCAGCCCGCCCGCCCGCGCCTTTTCGCTGGAATTCAGCAACCAGCCTCCGGTCAGGCAGGGCGAACAGCGCGATGCCCACGCGGAAAAACGTCTGCAGGACATCCTTGCCGACCAGAATTTCCCGCAATCGGAAATCGTCATCGTGCACCGTTCGGTCGTCCAGGACCCGATCGCGCGCGGCAGCGCCCTGCGAAGGGCGGCGCGCCACAACCTGAACCGCCTCGAAACCGAAGAGCTGATGAAAAGCCACCTTCTGGTGGTGGGCGTCAGGCCACTGAACCAGCGGGACTGGCTGATCACCCGCGTGCGCTCTCCACGCGCGATGAATATCCTGCTTATGCCGCTCGTACTGCAGACGCTGCTCATCTACGCGGTGCTGGTGGGGGCCGTTGCCTTGATCCTGCGGCGGATCACCCGGCCGCTGGCCGCGCTGACCCGCCGGGTCGAGCGCTTCGCGGCAACGCAGGACCCGGAAGGGCAGATCGCCCCCTCCGGCCCGGACGATGTGCACCGCCTGATCGTGGCGCACAACGCGATGGAAGCACGCATCGCCGCCATGCTCGATGAAAAGAACGTGATGCTGGGCGCTATCGGCCACGATCTGAAAACGCCGCTGGCGGCCCTGCGCGTGCGCATCGAATCGGTGGAGGATGAAACCGAGCGCGGGCGCATGGCCGCGACGATCGAGGATATTGTGCGCACGCTCGACGATATCCTGTCGCTGGCCCGTGTCGGCCGCCCCGGCGACCCGCGCGAACGCACGGAGATGTCCGCCCTCGTCGCCTCCGTGGTCGAGGAGTACGAAGACATGGGTGAGCCGGTGGAACTGGGCGATACCGAACGGATCGTGCTCGAACTGCGCCCCACATGGCTGCGGCGCGCCTTGCGCAACCTGATCAGCAACGCGCTGCGCTACGGCCAGTGCGCCCGCGTGACGCTGACGCGCGAGGGCGGCAATGCGCTGGTCCTGATCGATGACGACGGCCCGGGCATTCCCGCCAACAGGATCGAGGACATGATGAACCCGTTCACCCGCGGGGACCCGTCGCGCAATTCGGCAACCGGCGGTGCCGGCCTCGGCCTTGCGCTTGCGCGAGCGATCGCGGACCAGCACGGCGGCGCCCTCACACTCTCCAACCGGCTTTCGGCATCGGGCGAGGTCGAAGGGCTTACGGCCCGGCTTGAAATCCCGGTCTGAAGGACGGAGCGACAGGCGCGGTTCTTTCAACGCAACGTCCGGAATTCCTCGTCGATCCGGGTCCCCATCATGTCTTCCGACAGGCCGCAATTGCGCGCACGCTCGATAGCGCGATGGGCCTAGCGCATCAGCCCCCCGATCAGATTGCGCGCGAAACGGCCAAGGCCCGGTACGCCGATTGCCCGGCTCAGTGTATCGCCGATTGCACCTGCAGCCGCGCTTGCAGCCGACGCCGAAGGATTGGCCCGACTCTTCTTGCCCTGAATCGTCTGCGCGAGAATGGACCCGGCGCTGGCCGCGGCCGCACCAGCCGCCGCCTTGGCCATCTTGCCGCCAATGCCGTCCCACAGGCTGGGGCTGCGGCGTTCGCGCTTGCGCACTTCCTCCTCGCCCTTCTCCGCGACTTCCTCGGCGGTGGCGGCCGCATCGGCGGCCTTGGCGGCAAGCACTTCCTCGGCGCTCTCACGGTCGACGCGGGTATCGTACTTGCCATCCCAGGGGCTGATCGACTGGATGATCGCGCGTTCCTTGGCCGTCACCGGCCCCAGCCGCGAGCGCGCGGGCGCGATCAGCGTGCGCTGGACCACGCTGGGCGCGCCTTCCTCGTCCAGCGTCGAGACCAGCGCTTCGCCCACCTTGAGTTCGGTGATCGCCGCCTCGACATCGAGATCGGGATTGATGCGGAACGTATCCGCCGCCGCCTTGATCGCCTTCCTGTCGCGCGGGGTGAAGGCGCGCAGCGCGTGCTGCACCCGGTTGCCAAGCTGACCGGCGATGTCCTCGGGAATGTCGATCGGGTTCTGCGTGCAGAAATAGACGCCCACGCCCTTGGAGCGGATCAGGCGCACGACCTGCTCGACCTTGTCTTCCAGCGCCTTGGGCGCATCGTCGAACAGCAGG
The DNA here is from genome assembly GCA_037384205.1 of Novosphingobium sp. Classification (GTDB taxonomy): domain Bacteria; phylum Pseudomonadota; class Alphaproteobacteria; order Sphingomonadales; family Sphingomonadaceae; genus Novosphingobium. Next base: position 26,530 of record JARROF010000007.1, read on the forward strand.
TGCGCCTCGTCGAAGAAGAACACCAGCCTGGGCTTTTCCGGATCGCCGACTTCGGGCAGCGCCTCGAACAGCTCGGACAGCAGCCAGAGCAGGAACGTGGCATAGAGCTTGGGGCTGCGCATCAGCCTGTCAGCGGCCAGCACATTGATGTAGCCGCGCCCCTGCTCGTCGCACTTGATGAAATCCTCGATCTCCAGCGCGGGCTCGCCGAAGAACTGCGCGGCGCCCTGACTGTCGAGCGAGAGCAGTTGCCGCTGGATCGCGCCAACGCTGGCCCGGGTCACGTTGCCGTACTTCGCGGACAAGTCCGAGGCGTTTTCCGCCGCATAGGCCAGCATCGCCTGAAGGTCTTCCAGATCGAGCAGCAGCAGGCCCTGTTCATCAGCAAAGCGGAAGACGATGTTGAGAATGCCCTCCTGCGTCTCGTTGAGGTCCATCAGCCGCGCCCGCAGCAGCGGGCCCATTTCCGAAATAGTGGTGCGCACCGGATGCCCCTGCTCACCGAAGATATCCCAGAACACCGCGGGATTATCGGCATAGGCATAATCGGTGAGGCCGATCTCCTTCGCCCGCCCTTCCAGCTTGTCCGCATGCTTGAACGCAGGGCTGCCCGCCATCGCGATGCCCGAGAGATCGCCCTTCACATCGGCCAGGAACACCGGCACGCCGGCGGCGGAAAACTGCTCGGCGATGCTCTGCAAGGTCACTGTCTTGCCGGTGCCGGTGGCGCCCGCGATTACCCCGTGCCGGTTGGCTCTTGTGAGCAGCAGGTCCTGATTCTCGCCATTGCCGCCCAGCCCCAGGAATATCTCGCTCATCGCCCACCCGTCTTATTTCGCCGAATACCGTTGCCCGGGGTGATAGAGCGGGTGCCCCGCCAGCGCGAGAGTGTTTTTGCCAGCGGGCCCCGGCATCGCTAGAGGGCTGATTTCAATCCTTATGACAGACCCTTTCGTTCTCCTTGATGATGCCCGCATAGAGGGCGCCGCCGATGCCCGGCTCTACCGCCATCCGGTGGAGACCGTCGTGGCCCGGCGCGGCGAGGATGTGCTGCCCGCGCTGGAGCGGATCGAAGCGCTCGTGCGCGAGGGGTACCACCTCGCCGGGTATCTCGCCTACGAAGCCGGGCTGGCGCTGGAGCCCCGGCTCGCCGGATTGCTGCCTGCCCGGACCGGCGCGGCCGGGCCGCTGGTATGGTTCGGCGCCTTCCCGGAGTGCGAGCGCATCGCCCCCGCCGATGTGCCCCGCTGGCTCTGCGCCGAAGCGGGCCCGGCCATACCGGAAATCGGCCCGCTCGAACCGCAAGCGGGCATCGGCACTTACACCCGCGCCTTCGATGCCCTGCGCGCCGCGATCGAGGCAGGGGACATCTATCAGGCCAACCTGACGTTCCCCCTGGCAGGCCCGTGGCGCGGCGATCCGCTGGCGCTCTACGGCGCGATCCGGCCCAGCGCGGCGGCCGGATATGGCGGCGTGATCCACGACGGTACCCACTGGCACCTGAGCTTCTCGCCCGAGCTGTTCTTTTCGCTGCGTGGCGATACCGTGCAGGTCAAGCCGATGAAAGGCACCCGTCCGCGTGGGCGCGATGCGCAGGAGGACGCCTGCCTGCGCGCGGACCTGCAGGCCAGCGTCAAGGATCGCGCCGAAAACCTGATGATCCTCGACCTCATGCGCAACGATCTCTCGCGCGTGACGCAGGCGGGTTCGGTCACGGTGGAAAGCCCGTTCAGCATCGAAAGCTATCCCACGGTGCACCAGATGGTCTCCTCGGTGCAGGCCACTCTGCAGTCCGGAAAAGGCGCGGTGGACCTGCTGCGCGCGCTGTTTCCCTGCGGATCGATCACCGGCGCGCCCAAGATCCGCGCCATGGAACTGATCGCCAGGACCGAAGACGGGCCGCGCGGCGTCTATTGCGGATCGATCGGCCATATCGAACCCTCTGGCGATGCTGCGTTTAATGTGGCAATCCGGACCTTGCGTCTGTCGTCCGCCAGAAACGGGGCCAAGAACGGGGGAGGTGATAGCGGCGGCGGCCGTGCGGTCCTGGGGGTGGGATCGGCGATTGTTTCGGATTCAAAGGCGCTTCCCGAATGGCGGGAATGCCTGATTAAAGGGGGTTTCGTGCGAGAGTCGGAAGCGCGGCAACCGGGAGAGGCCGCCTCACCCGCGAGCTTCGATCTTATCGAAACGATGCGTTTCACACCCGAAAAGGGTATTCCGCTGCTCGAACTCCATCTGGAGCGGATCAAGGCCAGCGCCGCCGCGCTCGGCTTCACATTCGACCGGCACGCCGTGCGCAACGCCATCCAGGCGCTGTGCTTCGATGCGGAGGGGCCCGCGAAGCTGCGCCTCGTCTCCGCGCGCAGCGGTGCCTATGCGCTGGAACTGGCCGGGATGCCGGAAAGCCCGCCCGAACCGGCCGTGGTCGGCGTGCTGCGCCTTCCGGTCGATCCGGGCGACTGGCGGCTGGCGCACAAGACCAGCGACCGCGGCTTCTACGAAGCCGGCCTCGCCGCCGCCAGGGCCGCGGGCGCCCACGAGGCGCTGTTCCTGCGCGACGACGGACTGGTGACCGAAGGCACTTTCACCAACCTGTTCGTCGAGCGCGACGGCAAGCTGCTGACCCCGCCCGCGCGGCTCGGGCTGCTGCCCGGCGTGCTGCGCCGCGCGCTGGTCGAGGAAGGCCGCGCCGTGGAGGCGGAGCTGACGCTCGACGATCTTGCCGGCGGCTTCCTGATCGGCAATGCCCTGCGCGGCCTGATCCCAGCCCGGTTACTCACCTGATGCACCTTTCGACTGCCCTTTCCCGCATCGCCCCGTCGCAGACGACGGCGATGACCGACCGCGCCACCCAGCTTCGCGAGCAGGGCCGCGACATCATCTCGCTCTCGGTGGGCGAGCCCGATTTCGCGACGCCCCCGCATGTCGTGGCGGCGGCCAAGGCCGCGCTCGATGCAGGCGACACGAAATACACGCCCGTCGGCGGCACCTCGCGCCTGAAGCAGGCCGCCACACTGCACTTCGCGCGCGATCTCGGCATCGCGGTACCCGCCTCGCAAGTGACGGTGAGCGCGGGCGGCAAGCAGGCGATCTTCCACGCCATGCTCGCCACCGTCAGCGAGGGCGAGGAAGTGATCGTGCCCGCGCCGTGGTGGGTGAGTTACCCCGAGATCGTGCGCTTCGCCGGGGGCAAAGTGGTGCCGCTGCACACTCACGCGAAGGACAATTTCCGCTTCACCGCCGCCGATCTGGAAGCGCAGATCGGCCCGCGCACGCAGTGGTTGCTGCTCAACAGCCCCGGCAATCCCACCGGCGCCTGCTATCCGGCGGAAATGCTGCACGGCATCGGCGAAGTGCTGCGCCGCAATCCGCGCGTCATGGTGCTTTCGGACGATATCTACGCACCGATCAATTACACCGGCGCGCCGCACGCCACGCTGGCGAACCTGTGCCCGGACCTCAAAGACCGCATCCTCACCGTCTCCGGCGTATCCAAGAGCCACGCGATGACGGGCTTTCGCATCGGCGTCGCCGCAGGGCCGGAATGGCTGATCAAGGCAATGGAGCGATTGCAGTCGCATGCCTCGGGCAATCCCTGCTCGATCAGCCAGGCCGCCGCCGTCGCCGCTTTCGAAGGGCCCCAGGATTTCCTGAAAGACTGGTGCACGCGCTTCCGCGCGCGGCGCGATCTGGTGGTCTCGGCCATCAATGCGGTGCCCGGCCTCTCCACCCCGGTGCCCGACGGCGCGTTTTACTGCATGGTCGATGCCGCGCCGTTGATGACCCGCTTCGGCGACGATCAGGCGCTGGCCCTGCACCTGCTGGAACACGGCGTTGCCATCGTCCCCGCGTCTGCCTTCGGCGGTCGCGACGGCTTCCGCATCAGCTTCGCGGCGGATGAGGCCAAGCTGGAAGAAGCCTGCCGCCGCATTGCCAGGGCGGTGGCGTGATGGCCCGCCTCCCCTCCCCAGTTCGACACGAGCGGAAGTAGGTCCATGGAACTCGACATCCTTTTCGAAGACGGCGAGGCCCTCGTCATCGACAAGCCCGGCGGCTTGCCGCTCGACCGTCCGCGCGCCGGCGGTCCCTGTCTGGAAGACCATCTCGACGATCTGAAGCTCGGCTTCCAGCGCACGCCCAGCCCGGTACACCGGCTGGACCGGGATACGTCGGGCTGCCTGCTGCTCGCCCGCAATCCCAAGGCGCTGAAACGCTTTTCCGCCGCGTTCGAGGAGCGGCTGGCCGAAAAGCGCTATATTGGCATTGTCGCAGGCGAACTGGAGAAAGACGAGGGCACCATCGCGCTGTCGCTCTCCAAGGTGAGCACTGCGAAAAGCGGCTGGCGCATGATCCCGGCGCGCAAGGGCAAGCCCGCCGTCACCCACTGGCGCAAGCTCGACAGCAAGGACGGCCTGACGCTGATCGAATTCCGCCCCGAGACCGGCCGCACCCACCAGATCCGCGTCCACGCCGCCTCCGGGCTCGGCGCACCGCTGCTGGGCGATCCGGTCTATGGATCGGGTAAGGGCGCGCCGCGCACGATGCTCCACGCCGCCGGATTGACCGTGCCGCGCGGCGAGAAGGGCCCGATCGTGGCCGTGAGCCCGATGCCCGCCGATTTCACCGTGCTTGGCCTTTCGGATGCATGACTTCGGTTGAAGACACCATCGGCCGGGGCAAACTGCGCTTCCGCTAACCGGCCCCACGCAAGGCGAACAAACGAAAAGGCGCGCTGCCCCCGCAGGCAGCGCGCCTTTTCTGTGTCATCCGCAAACAGCAGGTTCGCTCAATCCGCCATATCGAGCACGATGCGCCCTTCGATCTCGCCCTTGTGCATGCGGCCGAAGATATCGTTGATATTCTCCAGCTTCTCGGTCGCCACAGTCGCCTTCACTTTGCCGTCGCCCGCGAAATCGAGCGATTCCTGAAGATCGAGCCGGGTGCCGACGATCGAACCGCGCACGGTAATGCCGTTCAGCACCATGTCGAAGATCGGCAGCGGGAAATCGCCCGGCGGCAGCCCGTTGAGCGCCACCGTGCCCCCGCGCCAAACCATGCCCAGCGCCTGCTCGAAGGCCTTGGGGCTCACCGCCGTCACCAGCACGCCTTGCGCACCGCCGTCCGTCGCGCGCTTGATCGCGGCGGCGGGATCGCGTTCGGTCATGGCATTGACCGTGACGCTCGCGCCCAGCCTGCGGGCGAGATCGAGCTTGGCATCGTCGATATCGACGGCCGCCACGTTCATGCCCATCGCCTTGGCATATTGCACGGCCATATGGCCCAGCCCGCCGATGCCGGAAACCACCACCCAGTCGCCCGGCCTGGTGTCGGTCATCTTGAGCCCCTTGTACACGGTCACGCCCGCGCAGAGCACCGGCGCGATTTCGGTGAACGAGATATTGTCCGGCAGGTGCCCCACGAAGTTGGGATCGGCGATGACATAGTCCGCGAAACCGCCGTTCACCGAATAGCCGGTGTTGAGCTGTTCCTCGCACAGCGTCTCCCAGCCGCCCAGGCAGTGCTTGCAGTGTCCGCAGGCGGTATAGAGCCACGGCACGCCGACCCGGTCGCCTTCCTTCACATGCTTCACTCCGGCGCCAACGGCGGAGACGAAGCCCACGCCCTCATGCCCCGGAATGAACGGCGGCTCGGGCTTCACCGGCCAGTCGCCTTCCGCAGCATGCAGGTCGGTATGGCATACACCGGACGCCTGGATCGCCACCTGGATCATGCCGGGGCCGGGTTCGGGCACCGCCACTTCCTCTATCGCCAGCGGTTTGCCGAATTCACGTACCACAGCAGCCTTCATCGTCTTGGACATCGTCGTCTCCCATTTGGATTCAGCCCCCCGGCCACCCGTGTTCGAACGCATCGAAGCCGCGATCAATCGGGGCGGCACGAACGCAAAGCCCCCCTGTCCCGCAAACGAGACGGTTGCCGTCGACAACCGTTTCACCGCTTGCAAAGCCCTGCTTGCCGCACATTCGGCATCTGGCGAAAGCGTTCATCTGCCGTTTTGGATCAATGAACGAAATCAGGCGTTAACACCGCGATCCACACTGCAAGTTATGAGGGCATATCCCATGCGCAAAGCTATTCTGGCCGTCTCGATGGCGGCGCTCACCATCCCGGCCGCCGCCACGTTTTCCGCTCCCGCCGAAGCGCGCGATCGGCACCACTACGACCACCGCGAGTACCACCGGACGGACAATGGCATCCGTTACTGGCGCGGCGAGAATGGCCGCTATTACTGCCGCAAGTCCAATGGCACGACCGGCCTGCTGATCGGCGGCGTTGCCGGTGCGCTGGTGGGCCGTGCCATTGATACCCATGGTGACCGGGCCACCGGCACGATCCTCGGCGCCGCAGCCGGCGCCCTGCTCGGCCGCGAGGTTGACCGCAACAACTCGCGTCCGCGCTGCCGCTGATCGCGATGCCACAGGAGCGAGGGCGCGCCAGCCGAGAGGCTGGCGCGCCTTTTGCCGCTCCGGCGATTCTCCAGATAAGTGCGGCAGGGCCCCTTTTCTACACCGAGCCGCTATGCTCCAATGGCCACGATGTCTCTGTTCGGCCTTCCTTCTCTTCCTCTCGCTTCCGCAGATTGCGGCACCGGCAGCAACGGTGTCGCCGGAGAACCGGTTTTCCTCTCCGGACGGTGCAGACCTGCGCTCACGATGGCGAATTTGCCATGAGCGCGCGTCCCGCCATGCTGGTCACCGGCGGCGCCAAACGAATCGGCGCGGCCATCGCCCGCGCCTTTGCCGGAGCGGGCTGGCATGTAGTGATCCACTATGGCCGGTCTCGCACACAAGCCGAAACCCTCGCCGCCGAACTGCCTTCGGCCGAAATCGCCGGTTGCGATCTCGATGACTGGGGCGAAAGCCGCGCCATGCTCGCCGGGCTGGCGGAACGGCTGGAAGACTGGCGCGTCCTGATCAACTGCGCCAGCGTGTTCGATCTCGATACCGCGCAGGACCTTAAACCCGACGTGTTCGAAACCGCGATGCGCGTCAACGCGGGCAATCCCGCGCGGCTCGGGCAGGCATTCCTGGCCCATGCGCGCAGTCCGGAGGGACGTCGGCTGATTCATGTGACCGATCAGAAACTGCGCAATCCCAATCCCGACTTCTTCTCCTACACAATGAGCAAGCATGCTCTGGCGTCGGCCATCCCGATGCTCTCGATGACCCGCCCCGACCCGCGTGACCGGGTTTACGGCATCGCGCCCGGCGCGATCCTCGCCAGTCATGATCAGACCGAGGCGGAAACCGAAGTGTCGCACCGGATGAACCTGCTCCGCCGCAAGGCCACGCCGAAGGATATCGCCGGCACCGCACTGTTCCTGGCCGGCGGCTGGCTTGCCAGCGGGGAGACGGTGTTCGTCGATTCCGGGCAGCACCTGCTGGCGCAGAACCGCGATGTGCTGTTTCTGGCGCGGCAGACCTGAAATACCGAAAACGCGGCACTGGTCATCGCCACGAATGGCGCTAGACTTCGCCCTCCTCCCCCCAGGGCCATGCCCGCAACCTGTTGAGCGCCATGCCAATTCTTGACCGTTTTTTGAAACGCGGCGTCCGTCAGGGCGTTCTCGAAGTTGTCCGTCCAGACGGCAGCGTGACTCAATTCGGAACGCCTGCCGAAGGTTTTCCCGAAGTCCGCCTGCGCTTCACCAGTTCCTCTGCCGAACGGCGCATCCTCACCGATCCCCGGCTCGGCGCCGCCGAGGCCTTCATGGACGGCGAACATGTCATGGCCCTCGTCCAGCTGCTGCGCGCGAACAGCCGATGGGACAAGGGCGGCGAACTGCGCGAGCACTCCGCGTTCAAGAAGATGCGCGCCCGCGCCGCCACCCTGATCGACGGCGTCAACCGCACGGCCCGGGCCAAGGCCAATGTCGCGCACCACTACGACATCGGCAACGCGCTCTACCGCCTGTTCCTCGATGCCGGCCACATGCAGTATTCCTGCGCCTACTGGCCCCATGAAGGCATGAGCCTGGAAGACGCGCAGGAGGCCAAGCTCGCCCATATCGCCGCCAAGCTGGCACTCGAACCGGGGCTAAAGGTGCTGGACATCGGCTGCGGCTGGGGCGGCATGGCGATCTATCTGGCCCGCCATGCGGATGTCTCGGTGAAAGGCATCACGCTCAGCGAGGAACAGCTGGCGCTCGCCCGCGAACGCGCCGTTGCGGCGGGTGTCGCCGGGCGGATCGAATTCGAGCTGGTCGATTACCGCGACCTCGCCGCGCGCGGCGAAACCTTCGACCGGATCGTCTCGGTCGGTATGTTCGAACACGTCGGCCAGGCGCAGTTCGCCCGCTACTTCCGTGACTGCGCGAAGATGCTCGACGACGACGGCGTGATGCTGCTGCACACCATCGGCCGCATGGGCAGCCCCGGCGCCACCGATGCCTTCACCCGCAAGTACATCTTCCCCGGCGGCTATATCCCGGCGCTCAGCGAGACGGTCGCCGCCAGCGAGAAGGTGCGGCTGATAGCGACAGACGTGGAGAACCTGCGCCTGCACTACGCCTTCACCCTGCGCGAATGGTACAAGCGCTGCGTCGCCAACAGGGACGCGATCGTCGATCTCTACGACGAGCGTTTCTACCGCCTGTGGACCTTCTACCTCGCCGGGGCGACCGCCGCGTTCGAAAGCGGAAGCATGTGCAATTACCAGATCCAGTATGTCCGCAACCGCCACGCCCTGCCGCTGACGCGCGGCTATATGGCGCAGCGTGAGGCGCAGTTCCTGCAAAGCCGGTGAAAACCCGGCATTGCGCCCCGCGCCCCGCGCTGTTAGGCGCGCGTCGCATTTCCCGCGTTTCCAGTGGAGCTCGCAGAGTCCATGTCCGATATCAAGAAGGTCGTCCTCGCCTATTCCGGGGGTCTCGATACCAGCGTCATCCTCAAGTGGCTGCAGGTCACTTACAATTGCGAGGTGGTGACCTTCACCGCCGATCTCGGCCAGGGCGAGGAGCTTGAGCCCGCCCGCGCCAAGGCGCAGCTCATGGGCGTGCCCGACAAGCACATCTATATCGACGACCTGCGCGAGGAATTCGTGCGCGATTTCGTCTTCCCGATGTTCCGCGCCAATGCCCGCTACGAGGGCGACTACCTGCTCGGCACCTCGATCGCGCGCCCGCTGATTTCCAAGCGCCTGATCGAGATCGCCCGCGAAACCGGCGCCGACGCGATTGCCCACGGCGCCACCGGCAAGGGTAACGACCAGGTCCGCTTCGAGCTCAGCGCCTACGCGCTCGATCCGAACATCAAGGTCATCGCCCCCTGGCGCGAGTGGGATCTCAATTCCCGCACCGCCCTCATCGCCTGGGCCGAGCAGCACCAGATCCCGGTGCCCAGGGACAAGCGCGGCGAAAGCCCCTTCTCCACCGACGCCAACCTGCTGCACACCTCCTCCGAAGGCAAAGTGCTGGAAGACCCGTGGGAAGAGACCCCCGACTATGTCTACTCCCGCACCGTCAATCCCGAAGATGCCCCGGACCAGCCCGAATACATCACCATCGACTTCGAGAAGGGTGACGGCGTTGCCCTCAACGGCGAGGCGATGAGCCCGGCCACGCTGCTCACCGCGCTCAACGAACTGGGCCGCAAGCACGGCATCGGTCGCCTCGACCTCGTCGAGAACCGCTTCGTCGGCATGAAGTCGCGCGGCATGTACGAGACGCCGGGCGGCACCATCTATGCCGCGGCGCACCGCGGCATCGAACAGATCACGCTCGACAGGGGCGCCGCCCACCTCAAGGACGAGCTGATGCCCAAGTATGCCGAGCTCATCTACAACGGCTTCTGGTTCGCACCGGAGCGCGAGATGCTGCAGGCCGCGATCGACCACTCGCAGAGCCGCGTCAACGGCACCGTCCGGCTCAAGCTCTACAAGGGCAGCACCGCGCTGGTCGGCCGCCAGAGCCCGGATTCGCTCTACTCCGAACGCCACGTCACGTTCGAGGACGATGCCGGCGCCTACGACCAGAAGGACGCTGCGGGCTTCATCAAGCTCAACGCGCTGCGCCTGCGCCTGCTGGCCCAGCGCGACCGGTAAGGTTAAGATCCTCCTTTCGCATTCGGGCGGCCCGTTGCCAAAGCGCGACGGGCCGCTTTTGCATGGCTGGCGCGGCCGAAACCCCGCCTGTAGGACTCCCGGCCATCGTCAACTGCGAAGCGTGGTCGGGTTTGTCAGTTCAGCGCACCGGTTTTCTGGCCGCCCTTGCCATGGCCGCCACCCTGCCCCTCACTGGCCCGGTGCTCGCCGAATCCGATACGCCCGCCGCTGAACGCCCCGCCGTGGACGCAGACATCGCCGCCCCGCCGGACGCCATCGACCCTGCCCCCCGGTTCGAGCCTTTCGGCGAAGGCATGGCCAGCTACTATGGCCGCAGGTTCGCCGGGAACCGCACCGCCAGCGGCGCCGTATTCGATCCTGCCGCCCTTACCGCGGCGCACCGCACCCTGCCCTTCGGCACCCAGGTGCAGGTCACCAACGAGGCGACCGGCGATTCGGTCGTGGTCACCATCAACGACCGCGGCCCCTTCCACGGCAACCGCGTGATCGACCTCAGCGAGGCCGCCGCCGAAGAGATCGGCCTTGTCCGCAAGGGCCACGGCATGGTCCAGCTCGCCGTCCTCCCGCCCGCCAGCTAATACCAACCTGCCCTGATCCCGTTCGTCCCGGGCGCAATCGGGGGACAGGTTCAAACGAAGCCGGGAACCGGTGAAGCCCCGGCCCTGCCTTCGGGGCTTTCGGGACCTTCGGGCTCACGCCCCGAAGGTCATCCCGTGCTTATCGACATGCCCGGAACAAACGGCGCTTGCAAACCGGCCCGGACGCCGGCTCGCGTCTTTCGAAACGGGCGGGAATTCGTAACGGGCGGGAAAAAGTCCGGCCGGTCCGACGCAGCAAGGGGGGTGGAGGCTGCATCGTACCGGCCTTCACCCCCCCAAACCACATCCGGCCCGTTCCGTTCCCGGCCCTTTTTTCCCTCTCGCCCAGCCGTGCCGGGTCTGCGGCGAGTCGCCCGGTTGACACGGTTTACACAGTCCAGAGGCAAATCCGGTCCGGGCCCCGTCAAAGATTTATATTCTACAGGCGCGCGCCCGTCCCCCTCCCCCGTCAGCGCGGCGTCCACGCGGGTAAAGGCGCAGCCCTGCCAGCCGTCCCAGCGCGCCGCGCTCGCCTCGCGAAAGGCGGTATAGAGCGGCAGCGGCGGATAGACGGGATCGGGCAAGTGCTCCGGCCGGTCCTCCTCGTGCGGCGCATGGCCGTGCTCCTCCTCGTAAGCGCGCTCGACCGCCCCGGCCGCCTTGTCCCAGGCCACGTTCGCCGCGATCCACGCGGGCTCCGCGCGCGAGAGCACATAGGCCGCCCGCCCCGGCGGCAGCGGCAGAGGATCGTGCGCCGCTTCCCATCCCTCCAGCGCCCGGTCGCGTTCGAGCACGCGCGCATCCTCGCGCATTGTCTCGGGCCGCTCGTCCCCAAAGTCGCCGCTGCTGTCTCCACTGGCATCGCCGCGACCGTCCCCGCCGCCGTCTCCGGCGAAATGCGCCTCCGGCCGCTCGCCCGCGACCATCGCCAGCATCTCGTCGAAGCGGTCCTCGCACGGCCCGGCCTCCTCGGCCCTGCGGTCGAGCCGCGCGAGATGCGCCAGCAGCAGCCGCGTGTCGTAGCGCCGCTTCTTGCCCACCAGCTCGCCCCGGAACCACACCGCCTCCTCGATCCCGTCGAGCGCGCGCGTCGCCAGCACGTCCTCGGCATGGCGCCGCGCCAGCACCAGCGCCGCCTGCCAGGCTTGCGCGAAAGCCCCGTCGCGCCGCCGCAGCAGATAGGCCGACTGCCGGCTCATCCCGACGCGCGCGCAGGCCGCCCGCACATCGCCCTTTTCGGCCAGATGATGAAGAAACCGCACCTTGCGGTCCGCGTCCCAGGCATGGTGCGTCACGAACGCGGGATCGTCGCACTTCGGCGGCGGACGGCAAAACCCGCCCGTCGCCGGACAGGCCCACTCGCTGACCACGCCGCTGTCCGAAGGCACCGGCCTGGGCGGCACTTCGCCACAGTAGAGATCGTCATAAGACGGATAGCGGCTGGCGAACCAGGCATCGTCCCGCTCATCGACCGGCAGATCGTCATCGGCAAGCCCGATATCGCGATCGGCCGGAATCCACCCCCGCCCAAACCGCGCAGGCGGCCGATCCCGTTCCTCCCCGGGCTCGCCTCGGGGCGGGGGACCGCCCGGCTCCGCAGGATGGGGGAGGGGCGCGCGCGGCATATCCTGCCCTTCCCCGTCGCTGCTCATCCTGAGCCTGTCGAAGGATGGTTGTTGCGGCGCCCCCGCACCCGAACCGTCAGCAAAGTCCGTCATCGTCCACCTCGCACAAAGCGGGAAACCCGCAGGAAGAGGCCACGGCACGGCCCGGACGGCGGCGCCAGGTGAACGAACCATCTATCGCAGTTCGGGGGCTGTAGGAAAATGGTTTGAAGGGGAGGAGGAACCGGACGCAGAACGGGTCAGCGCGGGTCTGGGGCGCCCGAGATTGTCCAGCCGCCTTGTCAGTGCCGTACCAGACGGTGCCGTGCCAGACGGGCCGTGCCAGACGGTGCGGTAATGGCCGGAAATCGGCGCCGTTCAGTCTGGCATGGCCCGTCAAGCCCGCTCGTATGCCGGGCTTTGCCTGCTCTGTGCGAGGGTCTTGTCTTAACTCCTGGCAAGCAACCGGTTGGTCAGATCGCGATGCATGTCATCAAACCGCGTGTTAAATCCATGCGACCGGGCGGTTGATATGTCGCGGTAAATCCGCTGCCAGCGCTGGCCGTCGAACATGGGCGATGTTCCGGCCACGCGGTACAGAAACTGCATGGCGTCCCAGCACATTTCCATGACCTCGCCGCACATGACGTTCGAAAAGATCTCCAGGTGGTTGTCCGGGGTCTTGAGGCCGAGCATGTTGAGCCGGGCATCTTCAGTCCATTTGTCGCAGGCATCGTAGTATGCCGCCTCTGCCGTCGCGATCTTGGTCGCGGCGGCGCCATACCAGCGCTGAAAGTCGGGATTGTCCATTTTCGGCATGACCGGCGGCACCGGGGTCGTTTTCGTTGCCATCAAATTCGCGCATTCGTCCAGCCCGCCCTTGACCATCCCGAGGACAAGGGCCGCGGGTTCCAGCAGCCAAAGGCTCAAGGTGCCGCCGTAGTATAGCGGGTTGTCGAAATCGCGGCTTCCTTCCGTGCCCTTGGGCGGCAGCCTGTGCTCTATGATATTCGCATCGTCGCGCACGTAGGAGGCCGGAATGTGGGCATCATCGAAGCGGATGCTGTTGGATCCGCTTCCCTTCATCCCGAACGCGCCGCCCCAATCGTCGAGCATGGTCCATTCGCTACGCGGCGCCACGAAGGTGATCATGCCTTCCGGCTTCCCGTCGGCGTCACAGGCGAGCGCGTGGCTCATGAAGTGCGAGGAATAGGGGATTCCGGAGCAATAATTGAACTCGCCGTTCAGTTTCCAGTCGCCATTGGGCTGGCGGCGCGCATCCCCTTGCGGGCGGGTGGTCATGGCACAGATGAACGGCTCGTCCAGATCGAAAATGTCCTTCTGGGCATCTTCGTCGATCATGCCGCAAAGCGTCACCGCGTGCGCCGAACCAAGGCAATATTGCCAGGCCGTCGACGGGCATCCCGACGCGAGCGCCATGACCACCTGGTAGTACGTCCTGACGCCCAGGTCCAAACCGCCGAACTTCTTCGGCATCAGGATCTTGTACAAGCCGGCCTCGGCGAATGCGGCATGCGTATCCGGCGCATAATAACCGCGCTCTTCGGTCTCCGCCTGCCGGGCCACGAGCTCCGGGATCATGTCGCGGGCGCGCTGGACGATCTGCTGGCCAACCCCCTCGTCATCCATAGTCGCCAAGGGATGAGTTTCTGCAGGCCTGTTCGACATTCGTTTTTCCGCCTTATCTGGAGTGGGACCACGGTATTTCACCGAATCTCGGCCTGGCCTCAAATCGCAGAGCACCTCCTGCCGGTAAAATATTTAATAGGGATTACAAAATCGACGCGCAGGGTCAATCCCCAAGAATGCCAGGGGGGCAGCCCTCCCGTC
>JARROF010000008.1:0-55172 GCA_037384205.1 Novosphingobium sp.
TTCGGCAATCAGCTTGAGCGCTTCGGGCGACGTCCAGTCGTTGCCGCCGGTGTAGCGCCACACTTCCTTGCCCTGGCTGTCGAACAGCACTGTCACCGGCAGGTTGCCGCCGTACTGGAAGCCGAGGTCGCCCTTCTCGTCGATCCAGGGCTCGATCTGGTCGAGTTTGCGGCGGCGCAGGATTTCCACCACCTTGTCGTCCTGATCCATGTCCTGCGAGATCGGCAGGACGCGCACGCCCAGTTCGTCCTCGCGGCTGATCAGGTCGTTGAGCGTGGGCATTTCCGCGATGCACGGTGCGCACCAGGTGGCCCACAGGTTGATCAGCAGCGGCTTGCCCTTGAGCGATGTGAGGTCAAGGCTTTCGCCGGTGGGGTCGGCCAGCGTGAGGTCCGGGATCGGCATGCCCTTGTGCGAGCGGTCGAGCTTTCGGGCGACGGCCGGGCTGCTCTCCGGCGCGGCTTGCGAAGCCTGCGGTTGCGTGTCTCCCCCGCTTTGCTTATCGCAGCCGCCGGCCAGCAGGGTTGCAGCCCCGGCGATGGAACACAGGACAAGCGACTTGAGCGATACGGTAGACGGCAAGACGGGCGGCTCCAACCAGATGTGGGGCGGACGGTTCGCGGAAGGACCGTCGGCAATCATGCGCGAGATAAACGCCTCGATTCCCTTCGACAAGGCATTGTGGCGTCAGGACATCGCGGCCAGCAAGGCGCATGTCGCGATGCTGGGCGCGCAAGGCATCGTTTCCGCGGGCGACGCGGTGACGATTCGCGACGGCCTGGACACAGTCGCCGCCGAGTACGAGGCGAACGGGGTGCCCGAGGACTGGGACCTCGAAGACATCCACATGACCACCGAATCCCGCCTGGCCGAACTGATCGGCCCGGCGGCGGGGCGCCTGCACACCGCGCGTTCGCGCAACGATCAGGTGGCGACAGATTTCCGCCTCTGGGTGCGCGAAGCCATGGATCAGGCCGATGCCGGACTGCTGGCGCTGCAAGTGGCGCTCGTCACCCGCGCGGGCGAACATGCCGATTCGATCATGCCCGGCTTCACCCACTTGCAGACCGCGCAGCCGGTAACGCTGGGCCATCACCTGATGGCCTATTACGAGATGATCGCGCGCGACCGCTCGCGCTTCGCCGATGCAAGGAAGCGCATGAACAAGTCGCCGCTCGGCTCGGCGGCGCTGGCGGGCACCGGCTTTCCCATCGACCGCGAGATGACCGCGCAGGCGCTCGGCTTCGACGGGCCGACCGCCAACAGCCTCGATTCGGTGTCGGACCGCGATTTCGCGCTCGATTACCTGATGGCGGCGAGCCAGTGCAGCCTGCACCTCTCGCGTCTGGCCGAGGAGTTCATCATCTGGGCAAGCCAGCCGTTCGGCTTCGTGGCGCTGCCCGATGCGCTTTCCACCGGCAGCTCGATCATGCCGCAGAAGAAGAACCCGGATGCCGCCGAACTGGTGCGCGGCCATGCCGGGCGGATCACCGGCTGCCTCACCGCGCTGATGATGACGATGAAGGGCCTGCCGCTCGCCTATTCGAAGGACATGCAGGACGACAAGCCGCCGGTCTTCGAAGCCGCCGGGCTGCTGGCGCTCTCGATCGCGGCGATGACGGGCATGGTCGCGGACACCCGGTTCCGTACCGAGCGGATGCGCGGCGCGGCCGAACTGGGCTTTGCCACTGCCACCGATCTGGCCGACTGGCTGGTGCGCGAGGGCGATATTCCCTTCCGCGAGGCGCACCATATCACCGGCGCCGCAGTGAAGCTGGCCGAGAGCCGGGGCGTGGCGCTCGACCAGTTGCCACTGGAAGATCTGAAACAGATCGACAGCCGTATCGACGAGCGCGTATTCAAGGCGCTCTCGGTCGAGGCATCGGTCGCCGCGCGGGGGAGCCACGGCGGCACCGCGCCCGATCAGGTGCGCCTGCGCGTTGCCGAAGCGCGCGCCGTGCTGGGTCTGGAGTGATGCCCATGCGCAAGGTTTCCGCTCTGGTCCTGATCGCCCTGCTGGCCGCGTGCGGCCAGCGTTCGGGGCTCGGGCTGAAACCAGGGCAGCAATTGCCGCCCGCGGCCTATGGCCGCGAGCAGAAGCCCGATGCGGCCGAACTGCTCGAACCGCCAACGATTGCGATTCCCGAACGCAGCGTGGAACTGCGCACCCGTTCCGAAGAGCGCGACGACGATCCCTTCGATCTGCCGCCGCCCGAAGCGCCGCAACCCGAACAAACGGGCCAGGCCCAAGAGCCCCGGTAGGACACCCATGGACCATTTCGAACTCAGGAACGGCGAGCTTCACGCCGAGGATGTGCCGCTGGCCGCGATTGCCCGCGAAACCGGCACGCCCGTCTATGTCTATTCGCGCGCCACGCTGACGCGCCATGCCCGCGTGTTCCGAGAGGCGCTTTCGGCGCTGCCCAGGGTGCACATCGCCTTTGCCGTGAAATCCAACCCCAACCTGGCCGTGCTGCGCCTGCTGGCGCAGGAAGGCTATGGCGCCGATGTCGTTTCCGAAGGCGAAATGAACCGCGCGCTGGCCGCCGGGATCAGGGCCGAGGACGTGGTCTTCTCGGGCGTGGGCAAGACCCGTGCGGAGTTGACGGCCGCCGTGAAGGCCGGGATCGGCCAGTTCAACCTCGAAAGCGAGGAAGAGGGCGTCGAACTGGCGCAGATCGCGGCCGGCCTCGGCAAGACGGCGACGTGTGCCTTGCGCGTCAATCCCAATGTCGATGCGAAGACGCATGCCAAGATCTCCACCGGCAAGGCCGAGAACAAGTTCGGCGTGCCTTATGACCTGGCTGCCGGAATCTACGCGCGGCTCTCGGCGCTGCCGGGCCTCGCCATGCGCGGCCTTGCCGTGCACATCGGCAGCCAGATCAGCGATCTGGAGCCCTCGCGGCAGGCTTTCGTGAAGATGGGCGAACTGATGCAGGCGCTGCGCGGGCAGGGCCTTGCCGTCACCCACATGGATCTCGGCGGCGGGCTGGGCGTGCCTTACCGGATCGGCGAGCAGCTTCCCGCACCCGCCGAATACGGCGCGATGGTGGCCGAAGTGGCGGCGGACTGGGATGCCACGCTGATGTTCGAGCCGGGGCGCGTGATCACCGGCAATTCGGGCGTGCTGGTGACCGAAGTCGTGCGCGTGAAGCAGGGCGCCGGGAATCCCTGGGTGGTCGTCGATGCGGCGATGAACGATCTTGCCCGTCCGGCGATGTACGATGCCTGGCACGATTTCGTGGCGGTGAAGCCGACGGGAGAGACGATGGTCGCCAACATTGTCGGCCCGATCTGCGAAAGTTCCGATACGTTTGCCATGGCGCGCGAGATCGACGCGGTGAAGGCGGGCGATCTGGGCGCGTTCCGCACTGCCGGGGCCTATGGCGCGACGATGGCCAATACCTACAATTCGCGCGCGCTGGTGCCCGAAGTCATGGTCGATGGCGGCAAGTGGGCGCTGGTCGCCCGCCGCATCGATCCGGCGACGATCCTGGCCGCCGAACAAGTGCCGGAGTGGCTCGATTGAGGCATGGGTGATAGCCTGAGGCCATGATCGAAACACTCCCCCTGTTCCATCGCATCGCCGGGCAGCCGGTAATCGTACTGGGCACGGGCGAGGCGGCCGGGGCCAAGCGACGTCTGGTCGGGCGTGCGGGCGGTATCGTCATCGATGATCTTCACGAAGGTATCGCCAGGGGCGCGCGGCTGGCCTTCATTGCCTGTGAGGACGATGCCATCGCCGAAGCCGATGCATTCCGCGCGCGGGAAGCGGGCCTTCTGGTCAATGCGACGGACCGGCCCGCGCTGTGCGATTTCACCGTGCCTTCGATTCTCGACCGCTCGCCCGTGCTTGTCGCGATAGGGACCGGCGGGGCTTCGGCCGGGCTGGCCAAGCAGGTGCGGCTGCGGCTGGAACAGATCCTGCCGCAAACGCTGGGGGCTCTGGCACAAGCGCTTTCGCAGGCGCGCGAGGCCCTGCGGGCGCGGTTCCCCGATGCGGGAGAGCGGCGCCGGGCGCTGGATACGGCTTTGGGGCCGGGCGGGGCGCTCGATGCCATGGCCGAAGGGAGTGCGGAGCGCGCGGCGTCCTGGCTGGCACAGGGCTGCCCGCAAGCGCCGCCGTCAGGCGGCGTGGTCGAGATTGTCCTGTACAGCGACGATCCGGAAGACCTGACGCTCAGACAGGCCCGCCTTCTGGGCGCGGCTGACGTCGTGGTTTTCGAGCACGGCGTTTCTCCGCTGGTTCTCGATCGGGCTCGGGCCGATGCCCGGCGCGTGCCTGTCGGGCCCGGTGAAGATCCTCCTGTCGCGGCGGGACTGGCTCTGGTCCTGCGCGCGCCGGCTGTGCTCCGGTAGTTCGCCGGGGAATGCTCTCTTGGTTACAAGATTTTAACTAAATACAACCTTCATATTAAGGCATATTTACCACTGCATGAAGTCCATTCGGGTTTCGGAAGCAGGAAGTACGCATGTCCGAACAGGAACGGCCGGGGCTGCCTCGGGTCGATCCGGGCGCATTGCCCGATCTCAATGTTCTGATCGGTGTCTTCGGCAGCCGGGCCGATGCCCCGCGTTTCGACGCGGAGGACGATAATCATGCGGAAATAATGCCGTGCCTTTACCCGTTTGCCCTGCCCGATTGATGCCGATCTGATGCCGACAAAAACGACGCTGGCGGGAATTCGCCGGGACGCTTCTGAATGGGAGCGGGGGCAGAGGATTCTCGCGCAGCGGCTGGAAGCCTGGCGTGCCAGCCCTGAAATCGCTCCTGTTCTTGACGCCATGGAGCGGTTCGGGCGCGGGGAGGCACTGGAAACCTGCATGCCGCTGGCGGATTTGTTCAGCCCGGAAAGCGGCCTGGAAAGTCATAGGGCCATGGACTTCGTGCGAGGCTTCGTCGCCACCGGGCTGGAGGGGCTTCGCGACCATCCGCTGGGGCAACTGCCGCTTCTTCATGGCACGCGCAAGGCCGCGCCGACGCTGACGCTGGCGCGGTCGGGGCGCGCCAGTCTTGCGCTGGCCGTTTACGACGGTGCCGTACTGGCAACACTGCCTGCGCCCAAGACGGCAAAGTTCGTACCGCGTGAAACCTGGATTCACGTGATCGAAGGCGAGGGCATGGCCGATCTCGTGCTGCGGCGCGACGGCGAAGGTACACGCAGTGCGCTGCAATCCGGCTCGATTGAACTGCGCGGCGGCACTGTCGTATATCGCTATGGGCGGCGTCAGGGGTTGCAGGTGCGATCGGCCAGGGGGCATCTCGTGATGCTGCGTTTGCAGCGCCGCTTTGCCGATGACGAACCGGCGCGCGAGTACAGTCTGCCCGATGGCGCGCTGGTTCATCAGGCGGCGGCCCGGCCCGAGGACTCGCTGTTCGAACTGGCCGTAACTCTGCTGGGCCGTATGGGGCGTCAGGATGCGGTAGCACATATCGCCCGGATCGCATCCGGCGAAGCCGATCCCGAAGCGGGAGAGAGCTTGCGCTGGCAGGCCATGCGCGAAGTGCTGGCGATGGATACCGCCGCCGGGCTGGATTTGCTGACGGGCTTCGCGGCTGGCGAGGATGATCCGCTGGCCGGGCCTGCCGCCTCTCTCCATGCCTCGCTTATCGAAATCTGGCCCGATCTGGAAGGGCCTGATCCGGAGGGGAATACCTAATGGTCAGGACAATGGAGATCCGGGACCCGACACCGGCTTCGCTGGAGGAATGCGTCGACGAGCTTGCCGCCTGGGGCTTCGATCCGGGCGAGGAAAGCAGTCTCTCGCATGCGGCGAACTGGTTGAAGCGGCTGGGCAACAACCCGGACTTTCTGGGGGATGCGCTGATCGCGATGCTGGCCGGAAAAGGCACGGTCGCGGTTGATACGCCCCTGCCGCAGGGGGCCGGGACGAATCACGTCATGCTCACGCGGCCGCAGCGCGGCCATTTCATCCTTACCGCCGATATCTGGCCATCGGCCGGCGAACATGCGCTGCGGGCCAGCGCCCCCCGGATGCTGGGATACGGCTATCTGCACAGCCACAATGTCGATTTTCTCACGCTCGGCTATTTCGGCCCCGGTTACGATGTCGATGACTATATCTGCAATCCGGAAACGCTCTCGGGATGGGAGGGAGAGCGCGTTCTCCTGCGTCCACTCGGCCGTTCGCGGATGAAGCCGGGCAGGCTGGTACACTATCGCCCGGGTTGCGACGTTCACTGCCTCCATCCGCCTGAGGCACTTTCCGTGACGCTGTCCCTGTCGCACGCGCATGGCGCCCGAAGCTGGATGAGCCACTATGCGTTCGAGCCGGTGGCCGGAAGCGCCGCGGGCTTTCGCATCGCCAGAGTGCTCGGCGAGGGCCCCAGCGAGGTCTTTTTGCGGATGGCGGTGGCGCTGGGCGGCGAAGAGGCCCGGGATCTGGCGCACCGTTTCGGCAAGCGCCATCCCAGCGACCGCATGCGCCTTGCCGCATGGCAGGCCCTTGCCACGGCCGCTCCGGATGAAGACGCGCGCGATGCGATCTGGCGCGAAGCGGAAGGATCAGGCAGCCGGGCAGTGGCCGAAGTGGCGAGACGGCAGAAACGTTAGGCGGGTGTGCGCTGTCAGGGCTGAATGGCGATCCGTCCTGGCGCGGCGTTCTTGCTCCATGGTGGCGGTGGAGGCGAACATCCCTGCTTCCGGCCCGCTTCCGGCGACGTGATGATCGCCGGGTCGGGAGGTTCCGGGCCATGCCGCGTCATGGCGTGATTTCCCGGGCGCGCGCGAAGGTGCGCGGCGGTGCGCCCGTTTTTCCGACCCATCTTACGAATGAAACAGACGCCGGTTACGGTCCGTTCACCAGTGCCTGCACAGCGAACAGCAGGATGGCCTGTACGGGTGCGCTTTGACTGCCGGTGTTCGCCTCCATGGTGGCCGCCGCTTCCTATGAAACGGAAAACAGAACCATGACTTTGCCTCACGACCGTCGCAGTTTTATTCGCAACATGATCGCGACGGGGGGCGCGGCGGCGGGTTTTATGCCTTCAATTGCGCGGGCGCTGGAGATTCCGGCCGACCGCCGCAGTGGCACGATCATGGATGTGGAACATGTGGTGATCCTCACGCAGGAGAACCGCGCTTTCGATCACTATTTCGGCACGATGCGCGGGGTTCAGGGCTATGGCGACCGTTTCGCGATTCCCGCCCCGCCGCTGCCGGACGCTCCGCGCCGCACCGTGCTGGTGCAGCCCAACGAGCATGAGGGGGAAAATCCTGCGCTGCTGACGCCTTTCCGGCTCGATACCCAGGCCGATTTCCGGCTCTACCGGCCGCTGGGCACGCCGCATGGTTTTCCCGACAGCCAGGCCGCGTGGGACAACGGGCGCATGGGCGAATGGCCGCGCCACAAGCACAACCACGCGATGGCGCACTTCACGCGCGAGGACCTGCCGTTCCAGTATGCGCTGGCCGAGGCTTTCACGCTGTGCGACGCTTATCACTGCGCGCTGCACCTTTCGACCAATCCCAACCGGCTTTACATCTGGACGGGTACGCACGATCCGCAGGCCAACGCAGGCGGGCCGGCGATCGACAACGGCTATGACGAGCTGGGTTCCGACCCGCGCGGGAATGGCGGCTATTCCTGGATGACTTATCCCGAACGGCTGATGGCGGCCGGCATCGGCTTCCAGATCTATCAGGACATGGCTGACAATTTCAGCGACAATCCACTGGTCGGCTTCCAACGCTACCGTGCCGCCGACAAGGCGAGCGACGGCGCGCTGGCCGATCTCGCTTCAAGGACGATCAGGACCCGCGATCTCGACAGGCTGAAGCAGGATGTCGAGCAGAAGCACCTGCCGGCGGTTTCATGGATCGTGGGCCCCACGCACTTCTCCGAGCATCCGAGCGTTTCCACGCCGCTGGAGGGGGCGGAGTACATTGCGCGTGTGCTCGATGCGCTGACCGCCAATCCCGAAGTCTGGGCGCGGACGGTCCTGCTCGTCAATTTCGACGAGAACGACGGGTTGTTCGACCACGTGCCGTCTCCCGCGCCGCCTGCACGCCTTGCGGGCGATCCGGCACGCATGCGCGGTGCCACGACGGTCCCGGCGGAGGACGAATACCACGTCCATTCGCAGGGTGAGGCCGATGCGGCCTATCTCAACCGGCCTTACGGGTTGGGGCCGCGCGTTCCGCTCTATGCGATTTCGCCCTGGAGCAAGGGCGGGCATGTCGCGTCCGAAGTTTTCGATCACACCAGCGTGATCCGTTTCCTCGAAACCCGCTTCGGCGTGCGCGAGCCGAACATCAGCGCATGGCGGCGGGCGGTTTGCGGGGATCTGACCTCGTGCTTCGACTTTTCGAAGACCGATACCGATGCGTTCATGGCCGCGCTGCCACCCACGCGTGCGCTTTCGGACCGTGCGGCGGACCTCAAGAACATCCAGCCGCCGCTCCCGGCCGACATCGCGGCGCCCGTGCAGGAAACGGGTGTGCGCCCGCGTCGGACCACGCCTTACCGGCTCGATGTCTGGCTCCAGGGCGATGCCGCAGGACCTTCGCTGATCTTCGCCAATGCCGGAGAAGAGAGGGCAGCGGTCTTCCATCTCTACGATGTCAACGAACTGGCCGCCGACCCGGCGCGCTACACCGTGGGCGCGCGCCAGCGGCTGACGGGTGCGATCCCGGTGGCGCCGGAAGGCAAGGAGGCGGACTTGTTCATCATCGGGCCCAATGGCTTCCACCGCAGGCTGCAGGGCCGGGCAGACCGGTTCTCGGCAAGGCTTGAGGCAAACCATGCCGGGAAGAGCGAACTGGTGCTGGTCAACCTCACCGGGACGCCGCTCTCCGTCAGGCTGGAGGACTTGTCATATGGTCAGTCAGAGGCGACGGTTGCGTTGCAGGCCGGCGCCACGGTGCGCAGGGAACTGAACCTGTCCGCTAGCCACGGCTGGTACGATCTCGGTCTGGCGGCATCGGATCAATCCTGGCGCATGGCGGGGCATGTCGAGAACGGCAAGGCTTCGTTCTCCGATCCCGCCGCCGGAGGCGCCGGGCCGCTTACGCTGGGCTGATCGGCTTTCAGAGTTCGGGAAGGTAGCCGCCGGGGCCGGGAACGATCGTTTCCAGCTCCGCCGACCGGTTTTTCAGCAGGGCTTCGAGAGCCATCGAGGCCGGGTCCCATTCGGGTTTGTCCTTGCCCCGGCGCTGGGCACGGCGGCGGGTCTTCTCGTATTCCTTTTTCCGTTCGGTGTCGATTTCGGGGATGGAATAGGTGAATACAAGCTGCGGCTTGCGTCCCGGCGGCCGGTTGTCGAGCAGCATGGTCACAGTCGCGCGTTCGGGATTGCCGTGCTCACCATCGCCGGAAAAAACATAGGTATCGGCGACCGCGCGTTCGAAGAATTCCTCATCCACGTTCCGGTCGCTGCCGTGATGCGGCATCTTGATGATGTCGTACCTGTGCGCGCCGTCGCCCATGCCCTTGAGCATGCGATCGGACCGTGCGTCGCCCGAGAGCAGCAGTGTCTTTCCGTCTTCCTCCAGCGAAAGGACGATGCTGGAGAGATTGGCGGCGGATTTGTCGGCGAGCGCGGCGAGCAGCGATGCGGTTCCGGCACCCGGGCCGCGCTTGCGCAACCACTCGTCGAATTCCTTTTGCAGTTCCTCCACGTCCGCGCGCAAAGGCCCGTCGATCTTGATGGAAAGCCCGTAGAGGTCGATCGGCAAGCCGTCCCCGTCCGCAATGATCAGCCCGCCGCCCAGGCTCTGGTTGACGGGAATGCGCAGCTTTCTGGCCAGAGACTGCACCCGATGCCCTTGCGCCATCGATGCCAGGACCATCGCCGCGTCGCGCGTTTCGAAATCGTCATCGTCGGCGAATGTCGAGGCTTCGCCTGCCACCGAAGCCAGAGGGCCATTGTTGAAGCCCGAACCCAGCGTCTGATCGTTGCCGAGCACCTCGTCGAAAGAATTGTGCCAGATTTCGTCTATCTCGGCGGGAAAGTCCTCCTCGTCGATGGCCTGGAGCAGGCGGATCACGCCGTTGATGTGATCATCGTCGACATGGCTGATCACCAGCAGGTCGATCAGCAGCTTGCCACCTGGCGCGCGCTCTTCCTGCAATGCCCGCAGGCGGTGGGAAAGATCATCATCCCACACGCCGGCAGGACCGCCGTCCACCAGCATCAGTTTCGGAGCATCCGGGGGGCCGAAATGGATCAGCATGCAGTCGCCCTTGCGGCCGGGAAGCATTTCCAGTTTCATTGCCGTTTCTCCTGTTTGTCCGGATGGCCTATTTGCTTTGCAGTGCGCGGAGGATGTCGAGCAGGCCGTGGCCCTGAAAATGCGCGATGCGCCCGACATCGGTCGCCGTGTCGCACAGGACTTGCTTGATGGTTGCCGGATCGCCGCGCATCTCGCGGTTGCGGCCCATCAACAGCGCCGCCGCGCCGCTGACATGCGGGGCGGCCATGCTGGTGCCGTCCATCGTATCCATGGCATTGCCGGGCACGGCGCTGGCGATCTTTTCGCCCGGCGCGAGAATGTCGGGCTTGGCGCGCCCGTCCCCGGTCGGGCCGCGGCTGGAAAAATAGCTGACACCGTAAGTATGCGGCGCGAAGCGGTGGGTGGAGCCGACGGTAATCACGGTTTCGGCATTGCCCGGATCGGTGATGCTGGCGAAGGCATAGCCGTCGTAGGCTCCCCCGGCCGAGAGCCGGTAGCTCTGGTAGCCGTTGTTGCCTGCCGCCGCGACGACAACGGTGCCGTTCGCCACCAGCTTTTCCGCTTCGAGGCAGACGGGGGTCTTGCCGCAGGCATAGCTCAGCACGTCATGGGGGATGGAAAGCGACAGGTTCACGCCGTCGATGACCGCTTTGCCGGACCGGGCGTTGAGATGGCGGATGAACTGCAGGGCGCAGATCACCGCGAATTCGGTCTGTTCGCAGTCCTGGCCCAGAACCCGGAAGTCGTGGAGGTTGATGTCGGGACAGACGCCGCGCAGCAGGACAGTGCCTTGCGCTTTGCCGGCGGGGCGGCGTATTGGCTCGGCGATGAATGTGGCGACGTCCGTGCCGGGCAGGGCGGTGTTCTGCTCGCTGCGGGGCGCGCGGGCCCATTGGCCGGCAAGAATTCCGGCCACGTGGGTGCCATGCGGATTGGTTGGCGGTGCGGGGTTGTCGATCCGGACGAGCTTTTCGACAGTGAACCAGTCCACCGCCTCTATTCCTCCGCGCGAAGATTGCGCACAGCGCTTGATATCCTGCTCCAGCTTCTCGCCTCTGACGCCTCGGTTGACGAGCCGTTCGGCCGTCTCGCGGCAAAACGCGGCGTTCCTGCCGTTACGGCGGTCGAGAATGCGGGTGATCTGCCCGAAGTCGTAGGTACGCCGCACGCGGGATGTCTTGTCGGGCGCCTCGAAGGCCGGGTGGTCCCGCTGGATACCGCTGTCGAGGATGGCCCAGGTCAGGTCCGAACAGTCGATCGCGAACAATTGCCGGGCGGCATCGCCTTTCACGGTTGGAACCGAATCGAGCGTGGCGAACTGAACCTGGCGGTTGGTCGTGACGATCCAGATCATCCCGCCGCCCTCGGGGCCGTCCTTGTGTTCCAGAAGCCCGCCGAGAATGGACGCGCCGTATTCGGCAATCTCCCTCAGGCCGACCCTTTCGTTTAGCCGGGCAAGGAGCGTGATGGTCTCCGGATCTGCATCGTCATGGCGGGCCAGCGCGGCCAGCGTGCCCAGCACGAGGCCCAGCCCCAGCACCTGCCTTGCGTGGGCGGTCAACGGTTGTTCGTCCACAGTCTCAACGGGTGGCGGAGTGCGGTTTTCGAAGGCCAGCATCCGTTCGAGCGCGAAGAGGATGTCTTGCCTGCCCGGCATGCGGGGCGGCTCGCCGGCGGGGTTTCTGCGTTCTTCTCGCAGGCTGCTCCACCATTGGGTCAGCGGCAGCAGGGCTTCGATCAGATGGCCGAGATCGAACGTGCCGGCGACGAAACCTTGCGCGGCGGCCAGGTCTTCGATGCCTTCGAAATGTTTCGCCAGTTCATCGGCCAGATCGGCGGCGTTGGTGCCGTGGTTGGATGTCAGCAGCAGGGCATGGCGTCCTGCCGGATGCGCGGCGAAGGAGGCCCATGTGTCGCCGAGGATCGGGGTCTCGAGCAGCTGGCGCTGGCTGTCTCCGTAACCCAGCAGCATCATGCTGAGCAGGCGAGGATCGATCGTCAGCATCAGATACCCGTTGCGGGATAGGGCAGTGCGGCGGGGCGGGAAAGGGACGGGCGCCAGTGCTTGCGGATGGCGGCGTCAGACACGGCATAGCCCCAGTTGATCATGCGCTCCTGCAGCGTGTGGGTGACGCGCTTGAGCCGGGTGGGCATCCGCGCCAGTTCCAGCGTGCGCTCGAACGGCGCGGGAAAGGCATCGGCAAGCGCATAGTCGGCGATATCGGTGCCGACGCCCCAATAGGTTCCCGCGCGCTCGCCTGCCTTGTAGGCTTCTATCAGCGAACGCTTGCGCAGGCTGGAAACCTGGGCGTGGATGATGTCCATGACCCGGCCGGTATGGCGCAGCCAGTCGGAGGGAGGGCTGGCATCGAGCGGCACGGCGCCGCCGGCATCGGATACCAGCACTGTGCCATGGCGCTTGTACACCGTTTCCAGCCCCAGATTGTCATAGACGCCGCCGTCGGTCAGCGTGATGTCCCGCCGCATTGTGTCGTCCACGCCCGGCCCGGGCAGGTCGAAATCCTCCGGTTCGACATCGAGCGTGAAAGGAGAGAGTACCGGGGGGAATGCGCTGGACGCCGTCACGGCATCGGCGAGCCGCGTGGCGGGGTTTGATACGCGCCCGACGATGTAGTCACCCATATAGGGTTTCGAGAAACGCCAGAGTTTGCCGGTCTCCACATTGGTGGCGTTGATCACGAAGCGCGGGGTATCGGGCAGGTCCTGCAATGTGGCATCGCCGAACAGGACTTCGGCATAGTGGTCGCTGATCCGGTCGGCAACGCTGCCGGGCAGCAGAACCCCGCCGATGATCGAACCCTTGTCTATGGTTTTCGAGGCGAGGCGGCGGATCGGTTCGGCGACATGCGCAGCGAAATCGGCGGGCGTGGCGACCCGATGCCATTCGAGCGCGAGTTTCGCGGATGTTATCGAACCGCCGGAAACGCTGGAAATCCAGTTGATCGAGGGCAGGAGCCCGGCATCGCACAGGCGCCAGAACGCGCCCAGGTGAAACAGCATGGCCCGGTAACCGCCGCCGGAAACAGCCAGACCCGTACCGCCCGGATCCATATTATCGTCTGGCATCGCACACCTCCCGCTATAGCCCGCCATACCGAAGGGTGGCCGAGCACTGTCAGCGTATTATAGTTTGGATTATTGTATTATATTTTGGATTATTGCGGGTATGCGCGCGGAACGAATTAAAAAACGATCCGCCGTGAATGACAAGCGAATATTTGTAGAAGACGAAGTCTCGTCGCAAACAGGCGTTCATGCGTGCTGCTTGATTCCCAGAGTCATCAGCGCATCGATATCGAGATGCCGTTCCAGGCCGGCCGCCAGTTCGTCGAGCGCGGCATCGACCAGAGGGCCGTGATCGCGGGCATGGCTGGCCGCGCCGATCCGTGCGAGCAGTTCCCGCCGCAAGCTGCCCGAGGCCAGCAGCCCGTGGCAATAAGTGCCCATCACCAGCCCGTCCGGCGAAATTGCGCCGTCCTGCCTGCCACCCTCGATCACCGCGAAAGGGGCGGTTCCGTGCGCCCGGGCCGTTTCTCCCATGTGCATTTCGTAGCCTTCGAAGGGCATTCCCAGCGCCGTGCCCGAGACTTTGCGAAGGGCCTTTTCGGATGCGAGCACGGTCGTGACATCAAGCAGGCCGAGCCCGGCACTTTCGTCCGGAGCCCCTTCGATACCGAGCGGATCGGCGATCATGCGCCCCAGCATCTGGAAGCCGCCGCAGAGGCCCAGGATTGCGCGCCCGCGCCGGTGGTGGGAGAGGATGTCGATGTCCCAGCCCTGCGCGCGCAGAAAGGTCATGTCGGCGATGGTGGCTTTGGAGCCCGGCAGAACGATCAGCGCGGCTTCGGCGGGGATCGGCGTGCCGGGCGGGATCATGGCCACTTGCACGTCCGCTTCCTGCAGCAGCGGGTCGAGATCGTCGAAGTTGGCAATGCGCGGCAGCATTGGACAGGCGACCAGCGTCTTGCCACCGTCCGCTTTCGGGCCGCGTTCGAGAATGACCGCGTCTTCGCTGGGCAGACGGGAGACGGCGGGCAACCACGGTACCAGCCCGAACCCGCGCCATCCCGTCCGGCTCTCGATGGCGGCATAGCCATCGGCGAACAGGGCGGCATCGCCGCGGAACTTGTTGACGATAAAGCCGCGGATCATGGCGGCGTCATCCGGATCGATCACGGCGCGGGTCCCCACCAGCGAGGCAATCACGCCGCCCCGGTCGATATCGCCCACCAGCACGACCGGCACGCCAGCCTCTCGTGCGAAGCCCATGTTGGCGATGTCGCCCGTGCGCAAATTGATCTCGGCAGGCGAACCGGCACCTTCGACCACGACCAGATCGCACTGCGCGGACAGGCGCTGCCAGCTTGACAGCACTTCCGGCATCAGGCTGCGCCGGTCCATCCGGAAATTGGCCGCGCCGAGCGTGCCGCGCACTTTTCCATGCACGACGAGCTGCGAGGTGTGGTCGGCCTGCGGTTTGAGCAGAACCGGGTTCATATCGGTATGCGGCTCGGCGCGGGCGGCGAGGGCCTGCAGGGCCTGCGCCCGGCCGATTTCGCCGCCGTTCACCGTGACGGCGGCATTGTTGGACATATTCTGCGGTTTGAACGGCAGCACGCACAGTCCCCGGTTGGACAGCGCCCGGCACAGCCCCGCGACCAGCACCGACTTGCCGACATCCGATCCGGTTCCCTGCAGCATCAGCCCTGCCATGTCACTCCTTCCGCCATGATGGCCATGCGTTATGAGGGGCATGCAGATACACACTCCCCGACGTATTGCGAGTGCCCGTGACGGCGGCGCTGACAGACGAGACGGCCTCGGGTAGGCCCGGATCATGAACGCAGGGATGATTCTTTCACGGCTTCGCGCGCAGGTATCCGGGCATGTCGCTGTCGATGCGGACACGGTCGAGGAGATCGGCCGGGCGCCGGGAGCCTATGTCCTGCTGATGGAGTTGGAAGCGCCTCTTGTCTTCACCCGCAAGACCATTGCCGCCACCGCGCTTTCGGGATGGCTGGTCTATGTCGGCAGCGCGCGTGGCGGTGGAGGGATCGGTGCCCGGCTCCGGCGTCATTTCCGGAAGGACAAGCCGGTCCACTGGCATGTCGACGAACTGACGAATGCCTCGGCTTTCATGGCGGCGCTGGCGGTCCCCGACGGCGTGGAATGCGACATTGTGGCCCGGCTTACCGAATCCGGCCTGTTCGAAACCGCGCTGCCCGGCTTCGGCAGCAGCGATTGCCGCCGCTGCGAGGCCCATCTGTTGCGTGCTACCTTGCGCCGGCCGTAAGCAGCTGCTCGCGCAGTTCCTCTGCCGGGGGCAGGCCCAGTTCGGACAGGTTGGCGATGCCGGCGATGGCATCTTCGCCGAAGCAGTTGGCCAGTTCGATGACTTTGGCCTTCACATGCTTGCCGGTGGCGATTGAGAAGAACGCGCGTACGGTCGGCAGCGTCGGTTCCGACGGGTCCTGATCGATGACGATGGCTATGCGGTCGGACCGCAGGCGGACGAACGAGCCCACCGGATAAAGGCCGAGAGCTTCCTGGAAGCGGATCAGGATCTCGCCGTCGAAGGCGCCTTCGCGTCCCATCATCAGGCGCATGGCTTCGGCCGGGTCCATGGCATCGCCGGTCGCGGCGCCGGATACGAGCAGGTCGTAGCGGTCGCAGATCGCGGCCATGCGGGAAATCAGGTCGATATCCTGGCCGGTAAGCGCCTGCGGAAAACCGGTGCCGTCCATCAGTTCATGATGGCGCACGACGGACTGAAGCACTTCTTCGGGCACGTCTTCGGCGGCCGCGAGCAGATCGCGCCCGACATAGCAGTGGCGATGCCACAGATCCGCGTCGATGTCCTTGAGGCCGCCCGCGAGGGTGGTCGGATCGATGTCGAGGCGGCTCACGCCGACATCGAGCAGAAGGCCCGCCATGCCCGCCGTGCGCGTTTCCTGCGGAGACAGGCCCAGCTGCCGTGCCAGCGACACCATCAGCGCGCTGACCGAAAGCATGTGCTGGTATATCGCTTCCATTTCCGATTTGCAGCGCATCAGCCCGGAAAAGGCATAAGGGTTGCGCTCGATCGAGGCGTAGATGTCTTCCACGACAGGCGTGACTTCGGCCACGCGCGGGGCCTTGCCCAGGCGCGCCTCGATGAAGACTTTGGAAATGACCTTGCGCGCCTGCCCGGCCACGCGCCGCGCATTGCCGAACTCGCGCGCCACGCCGACGGTGGCCGGGCGAGGGGCCGCCGCGCGGGCAGGGGCGAGAGACGGCGCGGACCGCGCGGCGATACTCTGAGGGCGCGTCTTCAGCGCCGCGTGCAGCACGGGGCCCCGCTGGGCCGGGGCTTCGTCCTGTCTGGGCAGGTCAATTCCGCGATCGGTGTCGATCACCACGCCGTCGAGCGCACTCTGGCGCACGGCTTCAAGGCGTTCCTCATCCTCGATCAGGAAACGCGCTTTCCAGAAAGGATGGTGCAACCAGCTTCCCTGAAAGCTGTGAACGAACATGCCCATCTCGACCTGGGACGTGGAAATCTGTTTTAGTGCCATGCGACCGCCAAGGTTTTGTCTGACCTTCTGGAATACGCGGCGGGTGCTGAATGGAGTCGCTACGGCTTTGGGAAACAGCGCGTTAACGAAACGTAGAACTACGTAAACGGTTCGTGAACAAGGGGGCATGGGCAGCCCTGCGACGAATCTTTGGGGATGCGGGCATCGCCGTCAAGGACTGCACGTGGAAGGAAGACCGCTGAGGTTCCCTGCAGGGCGCGTGGGGCGTCTGCTGCGATTTTACGCCGGCGGTTTCCCCGCTGTTGCGGCCGCTGCCTGTTCTGCTGCCGCTTTCTCTTCCGCCGCTTTGGCTGCCTGGGCCGCCGCGAGTTGCGACGGGCTTTGGGCATAGACGCCGATCGTGGCGACCGGTGCGGGCGCGGGGGTCAGAGTGCTGCCTGCGCTTTCGGCGGGCTCCTCCTTTTCGGGAGGAGCGATGACCCGAGCCTCTATGCCGGCATCCGAGAGCTGCTTGGTGAGGCCGGCCAGGTAAGCCGGATCGGCATTCGAGATCGTGACTTTGCTGATGCCCCAGCGGGTCAGAGCCCACAGCGCCAGGTCGCTGTGAATGGCATCGGGCGGCGGCGGCGCAACGGTCTCTCCCTCGGCAGGGGTGGCGTGGGCGAGAAGCACGGTCAGGCTGGGCCGGGGCGGGGGCACGAGGCGCACCGTCCAGCCCGTCACGCCCTTGCTGGCGGTTTTTTCGACGGCGCGGTAATCTTCGAGTGTCCAGCCAGGGGCCGGTACCGGGTCGACATAGACCATGCGCTGCGCCCGGTCGGTCCACAGCGAGCGGGTCGGCAGGCCCACGGTTTCGCGGATCGTCTTGAACGGCGGCACGTCGGCGGCGATGCCCGCGGTGGTGCGTTCCATCGCCGCGTCCACCATCGCGCGGGTCTGCGCCTGCACGTCGGCCGCCAGCACCTGCTGCAGATTGATGGTCACCTGTTCGCCAAGGCTTTGCCTGATCAGGGTTTCGGCCTGTTTGGCCGCGTTCGTGGTGTAGCTGGGCGCGATCACAAGGGCATCGACAGTCGGCAGGCTGAACACGCCGGTCTTCACATCGAGCTGGGCGATGGTAACGTTTTTGTTGCCGCAGGCCTCCGCGATTGCGCCGCGCGCGGCGATGCGGATGCGAGCCTCGTTGGACAGCTTCATCAGCGTCATCGAAAGCGGCGTGGCCAGCGCCAGGAAGGCGGCGATCAGGATCGCGACATAGCGCGGGGTCCATTCCACTTTGCCAAGCGGACGGGCTGCGCCGGAAAGGCGGGCGATCAGCGCGAAGGCGAAAGTGATGGCTGCAAGGTTGGTGAGGAACAGCAGCAGCGCGCCCATCGCGAACATCGGCTGGAACACGCCGATGCCATAGCCGATCACTGTAAGTGGCGGCATCAGGGCAGTGGCGATGGCAACGCCGATGGCGGTGCCGCCCTTGCCGATGACGGTGGAATAGCCCCCGGCAAGCCCCGAAAACAGTGCGATGGCCAGGTCCAGCAGGTTGGGCTCGGTGCGCGCGAGGATCTCGGGCGTGGCGTTGCGGATCGGCGAAAGCCAGGTCAGCACCATGCCGGTGAGAATGCCGATCAGCGCCCCGATCGCGACGACTTTCACCGCGTCGCGGATGCGGTGCCCGTCAAGCGAGGCGAAGCCGAAGCCCATGGCCGCGATCGGGCTCATCAGCGGAGAGACAAGCATGGCGCCAATGACGACGGCGGTGGAGGACTGCAGCAGCCCCAGCATCGCGATCCCCGCCGCCAGCGCGCACATCAGGATATAGCCGTTGGTAAGCTGGCCGTCCTTGCGCACTGTCTGGCGCAAGTCGAAGGCGAGATCGGGCGTCAGTTCGGGCAGCAGCACGGCATGGGCCAGCCTGATGCGCAGAAGGTGAAAGAAGGCTTCGGTCCGGCGTACCCATAACGGGCGGTTGAGCCACATTTCGTTGAACCGGCCGGGCGGCACCTCTCCCGGTGCTTCGGCAGAGGGCCCCGGCTGCGGCGCGTCGGGCATGGAAGGCGGCGGCGTTCCGGTCACTGGGCAAGCTCCAGTTCCGGCGCGTAGCGGTCTTTCATGCGGGCGATCAGCCAGCCGATCGAGCCGCCCTGAACCACCACGGCGAAGATCACCACGATATACGTCGCCACCAGCAGTTCGGTGCGGATGCCCGAGGCAGGCAGGGCGAGCGCCAGCGCCACCGAAATGCCGCCGCGCAGGCCGCCCCAGACGAGCGTGGGGAAAGCCATCGGCCCCATGTTGATGATCCGCGTCATCGCCACCAGCGGCACGCCGACCGAGATCATCCGCGCGGCGAGCACGATCAGGATCGCACCGGCCCCGGCGGCGAGATAACCGGGTTTGAATTCCAGCGCGATCACTTCAAGACCGATCAGCAGGAACAGCACCGCGTTCAGGATCTCGTCGATCAACGCCCAGAACTTGATCACGTGATCGCGCGTCACGTCGCTCATGGCATGGGCGATGCCCGCATTGCCGATGATCAGCCCGGCAACCGCCATGGCGACCGGGCCGCTCACGTGCAGCCCCATGGCGAGGCTGTATCCGCCCATCACCACGGCCAGGCTGATCATCACCTCGATGATGTATTCGTCGATGGACTTCATCGCGGCAAAGCCGATCCAGCCTACCGCCAGCCCCAGCGCGGCGCCGCCCAGCGCCTCGCGCAGGAAGTGGCTGACCGCGAAGGACCAGCTGAACGTCTCGGTGCCGGTGGCAATCGCGATCAGGATGGTGAAGACGACGACGCCGATGCCGTCGTTGAACAGGCTCTCGCCCGCGACGGTGGCCTGCAGCGTATCGGGCATTGCCGCGCGCTTCATCACCGCCATCACGGAAACCGGATCGGTCGGGCTGATCAGCGCGCCGAACACCAGGCACCAGATCAGCGGAATCTCCACGCCCAGCGCGAGAGTGAGGAACTGGAAGGCAAAGCCCACGATCGCGGTGGAAAGCAGCACGCCCACGGTGCTGAACACCAGGATCGGCCACCGTCCCTTGCGCATGTCCGCCCAGTTCACATGCATGGCGCCCGCGAACAGCAGGAACGAGAGCATGCCCTCCATCAGCGTGGTCGAGAAATCGACGTCTGCGAGGAACCGGCCCAGTTGCTCGGCCAGCGTGCTGGACGGCACCAGCCGGTCATAGGCCACCACCAGCAACGAGGCGAGCGTACCCATCACGGTGAGGCCCACAGTGGACGGCAGGCGGAGCACGCGATGGTTGAGGTAGCCCAGAGCGGCTGCCAGCACGATAAGGATGGAGGCGGCGTCGAACGCTGTCAGGTCATGCATGGCCGGATGCTTAGCGCTACCGGCGGCGATTTCCTAGCGGGCTTGGGGATCGGGGCAGCGGGCCCGGGCTTCGGCATCGCCGTGATCCATGGCCGCAATGAAAGCCAGGACCCTGTTCCTGTCGGCCAGGACCCTGTCCCTGTCGGTCTGTGTCATTGGTTTCTCTCCCATATCTGTCTGGAACGCGCAGGCGATTATTTTTTGCGGCGCTGCACAATGGCTCTTGCCGCAATTCCGGCCTGTGCTAGCCATGGTATCCAAGATTGGGGAGAGGGCGGGATGCCGCCTCCGTCCTGGCGATAACCGGTGCCGTGTGCGCGGGGCCTGTGGCAGGTTTCCGCACCGGTCTGTCAAGGAGTGTTCTTGTGGCTGCCGATCCCGTCTCCGCACCCAATTCCTCCGTTCCGTCCGACTTTGACCGGCACATTGTCCGCGTTCTGCGCCACCGCGTCGGCAAGGATGAGCGGGCAGCCAAGCAGCATGACTGGTATGCCGCGTCCATCTATGCGCTGCGCGACGAGATCATCGAGCGCTGGATCGCCTCCACGCGCCGTACGTATGATGAGAGCGGCAAGCGGGTCTACTATCTCTCGATGGAATTCCTGATCGGGCGGCTGCTGCGCGATGCGCTGTCCAACATGGGCATGACGCGCGAGATGGAAACCGCGCTGGCCGCGCATGGGCTGGATCTTGCCTCGATCGAGGAGCAGGAGCCTGACGCGGCGCTGGGCAACGGCGGTCTGGGCCGTCTGGCGGCGTGCTTCATGGAAAGCCTCGCCACGCTGGATATCCCGGCTTACGGTTACGGCATCCGCTATGTGAACGGCATGTTCCGCCAGCGTATCGACGACGGCTGGCAGGTGGAACTGCCGGAAACCTGGCTGGCCCACGGCAACCCCTGGGAATTCGAACGCGTCGAAAGCACGTATCGCATCGGTTTCGGCGGCGCGGTGGAGGCCGAGGGGGACGGGGTGATCTGGTCCCCGGCCGAGGAAGTCGAGGCGACGGCAGTCGATACGCCGGTGGTCGGCTGGCGCGGCAAGCGGGTGAACACGCTGCGGCTGTGGACCGCCAGCCCGCTCGATCCGATCCGGCTCGATGCCTTCAACGCGGGCGATCACATCGGCGCGCTGGAAGAGCAGGTGCGGGCGGACAGTCTGGTGCGAGTGCTCTATCCGGCCGATTCCAGCCCGGCAGGGCAGGAGCTGCGGCTGCGGCAGGAGTATTTCTTCACTGCCGCATCGGTGCAGGACATCGTGCGCCGCCATATCCAGTACGAAGGCGATATCCGCACGTTGCCGGAAAAGGCCGCGATCCAGCTCAACGACACGCACCCCTCGGTCGCGGTGGCCGAGTTGATGCGCATGCTGGTGGATGCCCATGGCCTCGAATTCAACGAGGCGTGGGAGATCTGCAAGCAGACGATCAGCTACACCAACCACACATTGCTGCCCGAAGCGCTGGAAACCTGGCCGCTGCCGCTGTTCGAACGGCTGCTGCCGCGCCACATGCAGATCATCTATGCGATCAACAGCCGTATCCTGCGCGAGGCGCGCAAGGCGGGCTGCGACGACGACCAGATCTCCGCCATCTCGCTGATCGATGAAGGGGGCGCGAGGCGTGTGCGTATGGCCAATCTGGCTTTCGTGGGGGCGCATTCGGTGAACGGCGTGGCCGCGCTGCATACCGAACTGATGAAGGAAACGGTCTTCGCCGATCTCCACGCGCTTTACCCTGCGCGGATCAACAACAAGACCAACGGCGTCACCCCGCGCCGCTGGTTGCAGCAGTGCAATCCGGGCCTGACCCGGGTGATCCGGGATGCCATTGGCGATGAATTTCTGGACGATGCGGAAAAGCTCTGCGCGCTCAACGCGCTGGCGGGCGATGCGGCGCTGGGCGAGCGGGTTCAGGAGGTCAAGCGGGCCAACAAGGTCATGCTGGCCGACTACATCAAGAAGACCATGGGCGTACGGCTCGATCCCGATGCGCTGTTCGATGTCCAGATCAAGCGCATCCACGAATACAAGCGCCAGTTCCTGAACCTGATCGAGACGGTGGCGCTCTACGACCAGATCCGCAGCCATCCCGAGCGGGACTGGGTGCCGCGCGTGAAGATCTTCGGCGGCAAGGCGGCATCGAGCTATCACAACGCCAAGCTGATCATCAAACTGGCGAACGACATCGCCAGGCGGGTGAACAGCGATCCTTCGGTGGGCGGTCTGCTCAAGGTTGTCTTCGTGCCCAATTACAATGTCAGCTATGCCGAGAAGATCATTCCGGCGGCGGACCTTTCGGAGCAGATTTCGACCGCGGGCATGGAAGCCTCGGGCACGGGCAACATGAAGTTCGCGCTCAACGGTGCTCTCACCATCGGCACGCTCGACGGTGCCAATGTCGAGATCAAGGACCGCGTGGGCAAGGAGAACATCGTGATCTTCGGCCTCACCGCCGGGGAAGTCGCCCACAAGCGCGCGAGCGGTTACAATCCACGGCAGATCATCGAGGGCTCGCGCGAACTGGGACAGGCGCTTTCGGCCATTGCTTCGGGCGTGTTCTCCCCCGACGACCGCAACCGCTATGCCGGGCTGGTCGGCGGCATCTATGACCACGACTGGTTCATGTGCGCCGCCGATTTCGACAGCTACGCCGCCGCGCAGCGCTCGGTCGATGCGCGCTGGGAAGACCGGGCGGGCTGGCGCGCGGCGGCGATCCGCAACATTGCCAATGTCGGCTGGTTCTCGTCCGACCGGACGATCGCCGAATATGCGAAGGATATCTGGAAGGTCCTGTGAAGCCAGCCGAAAGCGCCATCGAATCGCTGCTGCAAGGCACCCACGCAGACCCGTTTGCGCTTCTCGGCTCCTATTCGGGGCCCGATGGCACATTCGCCCGCGCGATTCTGCCGGGGGCGGAGGAAGTGGAGGCGTTCAGCCTCGACGGCCACAGCCTCGGCATGCTTCGCAAGGTGGATGACCGGTTCCTCTTCGAAGGGCACCTGGGGATCGAACCGCAGCCGATCCGCTATCGCTGCACTGCGAACGGGCATGACTGGCTGGTCACCGATCCCTATACTTTCGGGCCGGTGAGGGCTGCGCGGGCGCGCACTTCGCGGTCTGGGCACCCAATGCCCGGCTGGTGAGCGTCGTCGGCGATTTCAACGACTGGGACCCGAAGCGCCATGTCATGCGCAATCGCAAGGACATTGGCGTGTGGGAAATCTTCCTTCCCGACATCGGCGATTACCGGGCCTACAAATATCATATCGTCGGGGCCGACGGGGTCGTGCAGCCGCTGAAGGCCGATCCTTTCGCCTTCATGTCGGAAATCCGCCCCAACAACGCCTCGATGACGGCGGTTCCGGCCAAGCTCGACTGGGGGGATGAGGAGCACCGGGCGCACTGGGCCTCGGTCGATCCGCGCAAGGTGCCGGTCTCGATCTACGAAGTCCATGCCGGGTCCTGGCAGCGCGACCGCTGGAACTGGTTCCTGCAGTGGGACGATCTGGCCGACCAATTGATCCCTTACGTGGTCGAGATGGGCGTTACCCATATCGAGTTCCTGCCGGTCACCGAGCATCCCTACGATCCCTCGTGGGGTTATCAGACGACAGGTCTCTATGCCCCCACCTCGCGTTTCGGCGAGCCGGCGGGCTTCGCGCGCTTCGTCGATGGTGCCCACCGCGCCGGGATCGGCGTGATCATGGACTGGGTGCCCGCCCATTTTCCCACCGACGAACATGGCCTTGTCCGTTTCGACGGGACCGCGCTCTACGAGCACGAGGACCCCAAGCTGGGCTACCAGCCGGACTGGAACACGCTGATCTACAACTTCGGGCGGCGCGAGGTGTCGAGCTTCCTCGTGAACAATGCGCTGTTCTGGGCCGAGCGTTATCATGTCGACGGGCTGCGCGTCGATGCCGTCGCCTCGATGCTCTACCGCGATTATTCGCGCAAGGAAGGGGAGTGGATTCCCAACCAGCAGGGCGGGCGCGAGAACTGGGAAGCGGTCGATTTTCTGCGAGCCACCAATCGCGCGGTCTATACCCGGCATCCCGGTTTCATGACCTTTGCCGAGGAATCCACCGCCTGGCCCGGCGTGACCCAGCCTGCCGACGAGCGCGGCGGCCGCTCCGCGCTGGGTTTCGGGTTCAAATGGAACATGGGCTTCATGCACGACACGCTGCGCTACATGAGCCGCGATTCGGTGCACCGGCGCTATCACCACAGCGACATCACGTTCGGGCTGATGTACGCCTTTTCGGAAAACTTCGTCCTGCCGCTCAGCCATGACGAGGTGGTCCACGGCAAGGGCTCGCTGCTGGCCAAGATGAGCGGGGACGACTGGCAGCAGTTCGCCAACTTGCGTGCCTATTACGCGCTGATGTGGGGCTACCCGGGCAAGAAGCTGCTGTTCATGGGGCAGGAATTCGCCCAGCGCCGCGAATGGAGCGAGGAGCGGGCGCTGGACTGGCACTTGCGCGATGCCCCGGCGCACGAAGGCGTGCGCAATCTGGTGAAGGACCTCAACCACCTCTACCGCGGCAAGTCGGCGCTCCATGGCGGGGATTGCGATGGCGACGGGTTCGAGTGGCTGGTGGTGGACGATGCCGACAATTCGGTCTTCGCCTGGCTGCGCAAGGCGCCGGGCGTACCGCCCGTAGCCGTCATCGCCAACATGACGCCCGCGCTGCGCACCGGCTACCGCGTGCCGCTGCCGCGGGACGGCAAGTGGAACGAGATACTGAACAGCGATTCGGTCCATTACGGCGGCTCGGGCAAGGGCAATCTGGGGCAGGTGAGCGTGGCGGATGGATACGCCACTGTCACATTGCCGCCGCTGGCAACTCTCATGCTGGAACCTGCCGCTTAAGACGCAGGCGACAGACACAGGCGACAAGGGGAGGGAGAGGGATAATGAGGATGCCGACCGGACAGCCGCTGGCCCGCGATGCCATGGCTTATGTCCTGGCTGGGGGGCGTGGCAGCCGTCTCAAGGAACTGACCGACAATCGCGCCAAGCCCGCCGTCTATTTTGGCGGGATGAGCCGCATCATCGATTTCGCGCTGTCCAACGCGATCAACTCCGGCATCCGCCGCATCGGCGTTGCCACGCAGTACAAGGCGCATAGCCTGATCCGGCACATGAACCGCGCCTGGAATTTCATGCGCCCCGAACGCAACGAGAGTTTCGACATCCTGCCCGCCAGCCAGCGCATTTCCGAAATGCTGTGGTACGAAGGCACGGCCGATGCGGTGTTCCAGAATATCGACATCATCGAGGCGCACAGCCCCAGGTACATGGTCATCCTGGCAGGCGACCACATCTACAAGATGGACTACGAACTGATGCTGCAGCAGCACGTCAGTTCGGGCGCGGATGTGACGGTGGGCTGCTTCGTCGTGCCGCGCATGGATGCGACGGCGTTCGGCGTCATGCATGTCGACGGGAATGACGTGATCACCTCGTTCCTCGAAAAACCGGCCGATCCGCCCGGCATTCCCGGCGATCCCGATCATGCGCTGGCATCGATGGGCATCTATGTGTTCGAGACGAAGTTCCTGTTCGAGGAACTGCGCCGCGATGCCGCCGATCCGAATTCCAGGCGCGATTTCGGCGGCGACATCATCCCGCATATCGTCAAGCACGGGAAGGCGCAGGCGCATCGCTTCACTCGCTCGTGCATCCGCGCGGCGGAAGAGATCGGGGAATACTGGCGCGACGTGGGCACGGTAGACGCCTATTTCGAGGCCAATCTCGATCTTACCGACACCGTGCCCAAGCTCAACATGTATGACCGCGACTGGCCGATCTGGACCGATACGGTCGTCGCCGCGCCTGCCAAGTTCGTGCATGACGAGGAGGGGCGGCGCGGGCAGGCGATCTCCTCGCTGATCAGCCAGGATTGTATCGTCTCGGGCGCCACGGCGCGGCGTTCGTTGCTGTTCACCGGGGTCAAGATGGGTAGCTGGTCGAGCGTGGAGGAGGCCGTGATCCTGCCTTACTGCAACATTGGCCGCAGTGCGCGGCTCAGCCGGGTGGTGATCGATTCCGGCGTGCGTATTCCCGAAGGGCTGGTGGTCGGCGAGGATCCGGTGCTTGACGGCCAGCGTTTTCGCCGTACCGACAACGGGGTATGCCTTATCACCAAGCCGATGATCGAGCGGCTGGAGTCGTGACGCCGCGTTCATGCCCGTGAAAGTTCTGTCCGCCGCCTCCGAGGCCGTGCCGCTGGTCAAGACCGGCGGGCTGGCCGATGTCGCCGGGGCTCTGCCCGCGGCACTCGCGCCGCACGGTGTGGAAATGACCACGCTGCTGCCGGGCTATCCGGCCGTGATGCAGACGCTGAAGCGCGCGCGCGTGGTCCACGCGTGGGATTCGCTGCTGGGCACGCCCGCGCGGCTGCTGGCAGGCAAGCTGGACGGCGGGTTTCCGTTGCTCGTGCTGGATGCTCCCGCGCTCTATGCGCGCGAAGGGGCGCCTTACAGCGATGCCGCCGGGCGTGACTGGGCCGACAACTGGCAGCGCTTCGCGGCCCTGGGCAGGGCCGCGGCGGACATTGCAGGCGGCGTCGTGGTCAAGGGTGGCAGGCCCCAGCGCTTCGATCTCGTTCATGCGCATGACTGGCAGGCGGCGATGGCGGCGGCTTACCTGCGTTTCGCGCCTTTGGGGAAAGACGGCAGCGTGCCCTCGGTGATGACCATCCACAACATGGCCTTTCAGGGCTGGTTCGGGGCGGAAGTGTTTCCGCAACTGGGCCTGCCTGCCGAAGCCTGGGCGATGGACGGCGTTGAATATCACGGCGGGCTGGGCATGCTGAAGGCGGGGCTCGCCTGCGCCGATGCCGTGACTACCGTCAGCCCGACTTATGCGCGCGAGATCCGTTCCGCCGCGTTCGGCATGGGGCTGGAGGGGCTGATCGTCGCGCGCGGCAATGCGGTATCGGGCATTCTCAACGGGATCGATACGGCCCTGTGGAACCCGGCGCAGGACCCGGCACTGGCCGTGCCCTACAGTGCGCGCACGCTGGAAAAGCGCGTGGCCAGCAAGCGCGCGCTGGAAGCCGAATTTACGCTCGACGAGGATGACGGCCCGCTGTTCATCGCCGTCTCGCGCCTGACCTGGCAGAAGGGCATGGACGTGCTGCCCGAAGTGCTCGACCATCTGGCGGGCATCGGCGGGCGGCTGGCGCTGCTCGGTTCGGGCGATGCCGGGATCGAGCAGGAATTGCGCAAGGGCGCGGCTCGCCATCCCGGCCGCATCGGCATTCGCATCGGCTATGACGAAGGTCTTTCGCACCGCATGATGGGCGGCGGCGATGCGATCCTTGTCCCCTCGCGCTTCGAACCGTGCGGGCTGACCCAGCTCTATGGCCTGGCCTATGGCTGCCTGCCGGTGGTCGCGCGCACCGGGGGGCTGGCCGATACGGTCATCGATGCCAACCCCGCCGCGCTGGCCGCGGGCTGCGCCACCGGCGTGCAGTTCGACGGCGTGAATTACGATAGCCTGGCCGCCGCGCTCACCCGCACGGTCGATCTGTTCCGTCAGGACGACATCTGGCAGCGCATCCAGAAGAACGGGATGAAGAGCGATTTCTCGTGGATCCGCAGCGGCAAGGCCTATGCGGACCTCTACGGATCGCTGACGGCATGAAGGATCTGGGCGCTGTTGCCGGCCTGCAGTCGACGCGCTTTGCCGTGCGTGCGCCGCTCGCCGATGCGGTGTGGCTGTGCCTGTTCAACGGGGATGCGGAAACGCGCCACGTCATGCAGCGCGCGGGGCCCGAATGGGAAATCGAGCTGCCGGGCAATCTGGCGGGCGCCCGCTACGGCTACCGGGCTCTGGGCGAATGGTCGCCCACGCGCCGGCACTGGTTCGATCCGGCCAAGCTGCTGGTCGATCCCTATGCGGTGGAGCTGGACCGGCGCTTCATGCAGGA
Source organism: Novosphingobium sp. (assembly GCA_037384205.1). Classification (GTDB taxonomy): domain Bacteria; phylum Pseudomonadota; class Alphaproteobacteria; order Sphingomonadales; family Sphingomonadaceae; genus Novosphingobium. The sequence goes on from JARROF010000008.1 coordinate 28,016, forward strand.
TCCGCGCCTGGGCATCTATGGCGAGGACACGGCGGATATCGTGCCGCGCGCCATAGTGCCTGCGCCGTCCGGGCCCTTGCCCAAGGAGCCGCCCCGTTTCGCGCGCGGCGGGCTGGTCTATGAACTCAACGTGCGTGGCTTTACCATCCGCCACCCCGACGTGCCCGAGCATCTGCGTGGAACCGTCGCCGCGCTGGCGCATCCGGCGGTGCTCGCGCACCTGAAGAAGCTGAGCGTCAATGCTGTCGAACTGATGCCCATCGTCGCGTGGGTGGACGAACGCCACTTGCCGCCGCTCGGCCTCGTCAATGCCTGGGGCTATAATCCGGTGGCGATGATGGCGCTCGATCCGGGCCTGTGCCCGGGCGGCGTGAAGGAACTGCGCGAGACCGTCGCCGCGCTTCATGCCGAAGGGATCGGCGTGCTGCTCGATCTGGTCTTCAACCATTCGGGCGAAAGCGACACCGGGGGCAGTGTGCTTTCGCTGCGCGGGCTGGACAATGCCGCCTATGCCCATGCGCCGGACGGCACGCTGATCAACGATACCGGCTGCGGCAACACGCTCGACTTCGCCAACCCGGCTGTGCGGCGGCTGGCGCTCGATACCATGCGCCACTTCGTCGCGCATGGCGGGATCGACGGGTTCCGCTTCGATCTGGCCCCGGTGATGGCGCGCGGTCCGGGCTTCGATCCCGCCGCGCCGATTTTTGCCGAGATCGGGGGCGATCCGCTGCTGGGGGACCGCGTGCTGATCGCCGAGCCGTGGGACATCGGCCCCGGCGGCTACCAGCTCGGCAACTTCCCGGCGCACTGGCTGGAATGGAACGACCGCTTTCGCGACGATGTGCGCCGCTTCTGGAAAGGCGAGGAAGGCATCGGCGTGCTGGCAACACGGCTGGCCGGTTCGTCCGATGTGTTTGGCCCGCACCAGCCGCATTCGGATTGCCGCTCGGTCAATTTCCTCGCCGCGCACGATGGTTTCACGCTGGCCGACGTGGTGGCCTACCGGCACCGCCACAACGAGGCGAACGGCGAGAATAACCGGGACGGACATGGCGAGAACCATAGCTGGAACAACGGCGTGGAGGGGCCCAGCCACGATCCGCATGTGCAGGCCGCGCGCAAGGCCGATCTCAAGGCGCTGCTCGGCACTCTGTTCGCATCGACCGGCACGATCATGCTGACAGCCGGTGACGAATTCGGTCGCAGCCAGCAGGGCAACAACAATGCCTATTGCCAGGACAATCCGATCGGCTGGGTCGATTGGACGGGCCGGGATCGCGAGCTGGAGGACTATGTCGCGGCGCTTTCGGCCAAACGCCGCGGCCGCCTGCGCTCCTTTGCGCGTTTCCCGGACAAGGTGCGCTGGCTGACGGCCGAGGAGCGGCTCATGACCATTGCCGATTGGGAACACAGCAACGGCCATTCCTTCATCTACGACGCGGAAGCAGAGGAAGGGACGGACGAAGGCGAACTGCGCGTGGAAATATGCCGGGCGCGGCAACTGGTGGACATCGATTTCACGGCGTGAGGCTCGTTTGCCTCAGCCGGAAAACGCCTGAAGGCTGAATATCCGCAGCCGCACGGCCAGCGCCAGTACGGCCAGTGCCAGCGCCCCGCCGCAGGCCAGTCCCAGCACGAGCGTTTCCGCCGGTGGCAGTGCCAGGGCGGCGATCCCGATATGATAGGCAGCCATCAGCACAAGACCGTAGAGCGCGGAAAGGATCGCCGCGCCCGCGAAATTGCGCAGGGCAGCGCCGATGCGGATATGGCCGCGCCATTGCAGCAGGCAGAAGGCCCAGCCGGTGGTGCCGAGGACAACGGCTGCCTGGGTCCAGGCCAGTACTTCGAGCCCGAAGGGCGAGGCGGCAAAGATCGCCGCGACCGCTATCAGTGTCGAGACCAGATCGAACATCATCACCCAGCCTGTTCTGCCGAGCGCGGCGAAGGCAGGTTCGACCAGCATCTGCCCCACGCCCGCCGCGCCGCGCAGCGCCATGGCATACGTGACGGCCAGCGCCGCGAAATAGGAGGGCTGGAAGAACAGCGCGATCGCATCGTGCGCGAACACGATGATTGCCGCACCGACCAGGCCGCTCAGCGTTGTGATGGTGCCGGCAAAGCGGGCGAGCGGTACGGCCAAATCCTTGTCCTGACGGGCCGCCGCGCCGAACTGGGTGGCGGCAAAGCTGTTCATCGGCTGGTTGAACACATCCGTCGCCCCGGTCGCGACGCGGTTGCCGAAACGATAGAGGCCGACGGCGCCCGGCGAATGGAGCAGGCCCAGCAGCAGGTCGGCCGCGTAGCGGGCAAGGAAGCCCAGGAACCGCGAGCCGTAGAGCCCGCCGGAAAAGGCAGTGGCCTTGCGGGCCAGATCCCGCCGGAATGTCAGGTGCGGCCGGTCGCGCCCGAGCAGGGCATAGAGCGCCGCGCCCGTCAGCACGCGCAGATAGCGGAAGGCCACGAGTGCGTAGATCGAGTGCCAGAACCACAGCAGCGCGGCCCCGCCGATCAGCGCGGCCAGGTTCTGCCCGAACATCACGGTGAAGTTGCGCATGATCTCTCCCCGCCGCAGCAATGCGGCCGAGGACCAGGCTCCGATGCTCGCCAGCGGCTGGATAAGGGCAAGCAGGAGCAGGACAGGACCCAGCGGCTGTGCCTGAAACATCCATTCCAGAGGAAACGCCGCCAGCGCCAGAATGAGCGAAGCCAGCGAGACAAGTCCGAGAATCAGCCAGAAGCAGGTGGAAAGTACCGCGTTGTCATCCTCCTTCGCAGTAAGGATGAACTGGTAGAAGCCGGTGTAGGTCATCGTCTGGACCAGCACGATGAACACGATGCCCAGGCTGTAGACGCCATATTGCGAGGGCAGCAGAAACCGCGCGGCCAGCAGTGTGATGACCAGCGTGGAGGCTTGTTGCAGCGAGCGCGCGGTGAAGGCGAACAGCGCTTTTCCGCTCTGGCGCCCGGCCGAGCGAAGGCCGCGCCGGGCCGGAATCGCACTGGACATCGTCATAAGCTGCATCTCACCAAGAGGAGCCGGGGGTGAAGGCGTCAACCGCGACGACAGGCCTGCCTTCGGGAATGAGGGCAGGCTGCTTTGCGTTTGGCCTGTCAGTCTTTCATTCCCCACCCGCGCCCCGAACGGGACCTGTCCCTTCTAGCATTCGCAGCGGCCTGCCGGGGCCGAAATGCCGCCGGGATGGAGCGATTTGCCCGCGCGCGCCCGGCACGGCCGGGTATCGTGCGGGACATGCTTCAGATCCTACGCGAATCCGGAAAGAATACGGCCGGCTGGCTGATCAGCCGTTCGCGGCCCGGATACCGATATCGCAACTGCCTGTTTCTTCTCGCGCACATGCGGTGTGGTTCGACCGCGTTGTCCAACATCCTGTGCTCGCGCCCGGACGTGAGCGGGTACGGGGAAGCGCATATCCGCTACGACGGGCAAGGCGCGCTGGGCCGTCTGGCGCTTAACCAGATGCGCCGGGGCGGGTGGATGCCGCGAACAGACACGCTGTTCGATAAAATCCTCCATTCCCGGTACGATTGCTGGGCACCGCCGGAATTCTTCAGCGCGCGCGCGATTTTCGTGGTGCGCCGGCCCGGCGATGCGATCCGCTCGATCGTCAACCTCTTCGCGCGGCTGGGGCGGGACGAATACGGCACACAGGAAGAGGCCGCGGTCTATTACATCGAACGGCTCGCCGCGCTGGAAGGCCTGTGGCGTCGCTTTCCAGAGCGGCGGCGGACCGGCCTGACGCATGAGGCGTTGCTGCGCGATCCCGATGGCGCGCTGGCAGCGATTTCACAGGTGCTGAATGTCGATCCGCCGCTTGCGAACCACTATGTCAGTCTGGCCGCATCCCGCGTCGGCGGGGGCGGCGATCCGTTGCAGAGCGGACGGTACTCGCGGATCGAACCTGGCCTTTCCGGCGCGGCCTTGGGCGATGCCGCACTCGACCTTCCCAACGCCATCGTCGAGGAAGCGTGCGAACGCTATCGCCGCCTGCGCATCCTTTTCGGAGAGGAGTGAAAGCAGAACGGCCATGGGGCCAGTGCGGCTCCTTCCATTCTCGAGCGTTCCTGAACGGTTCTTTCATGGCGCGATGCGGAAAAACAATATCCGAATTTGTGCGGTTTCCTGCCCGAAAAACCGATGTCGCGCTCAGTACTGTATGTACCTATACATACTCAAAGCAGACAAGTATTTCGTCAAATTACGAAACATCTATCGAACCGTATTGAATACAAATCCCGTTGCAGGTGCGAAATACGGAATGGTAGCCACCCCTGAACGGAGCGCATTCTCCGTGAATACCCGATTTCAGGGAGGTGTTAGGTGGGCGAAGAGGTTAATCGGACACTTGCTGTGCCGGCGCGCTTTATACAGGTGTCTGGACAGGCCAGCAGCCTGCCGCGTCCCGTGTCTCCGTTCGAGGCATGGATGTGGCGCGGCTTCGATATCGTGGTTGCGCTGCTGATCCTGATCGCGGCGTTTCCCTTTCTGGCGCTGGTGGCGCTGGTGCTGTTCGCCAGCGATCCGGGACCGATTTTCTATGCGCATCGCCGGATCGGATACCGGGGCCGGTACTTCGACTGCATCAAGTTCCGCACGATGAAAGTAAACGGGGATGCGATCCTGCATGCGCACCTGCAAGCGAGCGAAAGTGCGCGGCGCGAATGGGAAGAAACCCACAAGCTCAGGAACGATCCGCGCGTAACCGCAGCCGGTGCCATCATGCGCAAGTTCAGTTTCGATGAATTCCCCCAACTGATCAACGTGTTGACGGGGGATATGAGCCTTGTCGGGCCCCGTCCGATCGTGGAAACCGAAGTGGAGCGCTACGGCCATCATTTCGAGCATTACTGCTGTGTCAGGCCTGGCCTTACCGGCCTGTGGCAGACCAGCGGCCGTAGCGACACATCCTACCAGCAGCGGGTGGAGATGGACATGTCCTATATCGCGCGCAAAAGCTTGGCTTTCGATATCTGGCTATTGTGCAAGACGATCCCTGCCGTCGTCCTGGCGCGCGGCGCTTATTAGCAGCGGCGCCGTTACAGCAGTGAGAAAATCACGGTCCAAAGGGCAAGGCCCGCGCCGACGGCCATGGCCCAGCCGGCAAGCGGGATCTTCTCTCCCAGATGGCAGGATGGCGTGACGAACGCCTGGCGTGCAAGCCTGTTCATGCGACCTCTCCGACGTTCGGTGTTTTCGTCAGGTGTGTTCATTTGCGCTGTTTATCACGTTGGGCTGAATTCCGTCATCCCAATGGCAACGGGAATACAACCGATTGCAAGTCTATGAACGGGGACGGTTGTTTTCAAATCGAATTCAGTCGGTTTTGTATCGAATGGGCGGCCATCTTTCGTGCCGTGATTGTCATGAAACGGTCGTGCCCTGGATCCGCATCGTGAGGGGGCCGAGATCGGGTGTGATGGCACGCCGGCAGGTCGTGTGTTTCCCGGTATTTAGATGGATAAAGGCATGGACATGAGGGCACGATCGGATTCGGTGGTGGGCTTTGTGGATGAACCCGACCTTTGCAGCGGTAGGCCCAAAATGGATCCAAGTATGCTCCGATTTCCGGTTCATGGGCAGGTACGATGCCCTGGCGCTGCAATCTTTCGCTGAAGAATGGGCGCGTTTGTCGAAGCGTCGGGGGGCGGGATCGGCAGTGTCGCAGACAGGCTGGCGGCCATATGTCTGGGAATTGCCTTGACGGTCTTGGCGGCGGCGCGTCTGGGCGGTCTCGATCCGGTTCTGGATCTGGCGTCGCTGGCTGTTCCTCCTGCCGCTGTGGTGAGTGCCCTGTGTGCGATCCGGTTGCTTGCACGGACCCGCTCGGCGACGGGCAAGCTCATCTGTGGCCTGTGTCTGGTGCCGGGAGTGGTGGTATGGGAGCCGGGGTTAAACCCGGCATCCTGCAGGCCGTCATTGCGGGTCGCCTGGATCAACGCGCACAATCCCGCGACGGCCCGACCCATTGCAGACTGGATCGAGCGCGAGGCGCCGCAGATCGTCGGGGTGGCGGAAGTGGACAGGAATGCGCTGGCGCTCCGCGCCTATCTGGCGCGGCGCTATCCCTACCGGCAAAGTTGCCTCGTCAACGACCATTGCTCCACGCTGCTCTATGCGGCCCGGCGCCCGCGCGATGCGCAGGGGCTGGCGCGCGGCGACCCGGAAAACCGTAAGGCCCTGTCCGCTGTGCGCATGACCTTTGCAGGGCGAACACCGGCATCTGCAGTCACGGTGCTGGCAGTGCATCTCTCGCGCCCGTTTCCGCTGCGGCGGCAGCGCAGGGAACTGGCTGAACTCGAAACTGCGCTCTCCCTTTCTGGCGACACAATTGTCATGGGCGATTTCAACATGCCGCCGCGCATGCAGGCATTGCGTGCATTCGCGGCGCGCAATGGCCTGCGCGTCGTGCCGGCCGGTGGCCCCACCTGGCCGACACGCCTGGGCGGCGTGAAAATCGGCGGGTTATGGCAGATCGATCAGCTTCTGCTCGGCCCCGGCTGGCGTGTGGCTGGGGTCCGGAGGTCGCCCGATCTGGGCTCCGATCACCGGGGCTATGTGGCGGACTTGTGCCGGGTGGCGGAAAACGGCGCCGGGACTGGCTCCGATCCGGAGTGATTTCGGTGCGGCTGATTTCCCGTTCAGGGCCGGCCGGCCGGTCAGGGGGCGGGTGGTGCTCCTGCCGGAGGCAGCAGCGGGTCTCCGGCGTCCCGGGCCCAGTCATAGGCGGGTGAATGCTCGTGCTGGACCGGTGCCATCGGAACATGGTCGGCGCGAAAGGCGCGGTCGGCCGGTTCCAGGACCGGTCGCAGCGGCAGTCCGGCGAGATGGGCGATCCCGGCTTTGCGGCTGTCCGGATCGTAAGGCCGGATCTGCGCGAACATCCCGATCGACAGCAGCCCCGCATCGCGCAGAACGGCGACCTGCCGCACATATATCTCGGTGCGGGTCTGCGCGGCGCCGGTGCGGGCCGTCAGCAAATCGTTGGTGACGTCAAGCACATCGCGCAGCGTGCGAATGCCTGAGGTTTCCTGCTTCTTCACGCCTTCCACCGCACGCTCCGCGGCTTTCACGGCGGCCTCGTAGCGGGGCATGGCCTCGGCCGAGGCCCGCAGCAGGCCCCAGTCGGCCGCCAGAGTCTCGCGCATGTCGCGCCGGGCCTGTTCGGTGAACTGCTGGTCGGCGAGGTTGCGGTCCGTCGCCTCGCGCAGTGCGGAAGAGAGCTGGCCGCCGCTGTAGAGCGGCATCGTTACACTGATCCCGGCCTCCAGCGCTTCCTCGCGCAAGGTGTTGCGATAAGGCGAGGCCGGGCTGCGCGACGCCGAGGCGAAAGCATGCACTTGCGGGCGCATCTGGGCCCGCGCCGCGCCCACCGCCGCGCGGGAAAGCGCCTGGGTGAACCTGTCGGCAGCCACTGAGGGGTAGTGGGTTACCGCTTCGGTGTAGAGCGTTTCCAGTGTCGGCAGGTCCGGCAGCGCGGGAAGGGGGGCGAGCGTTTCGGGATAGGCGCCCACCAGATTGCGATAACGCGCCGCACTGGATTCCACCGTTGAGCGCGCGATGATCACGCGCCCGGCGGCCAGTTCCAGCCGGTTGTTGGTTTGATCGACATCGGGTGCGGTGGAATCGCGCAGGCGATAGCGCTGTGTGATGACGTCGCGCTGCTGGCGCAGCAGCTCGTAAATTTCCAGCGCGACGCCGTAGAGCTGGATATCGCGCTGCAACGAGGCATAGGCGTTGACCACATCGAGGATCAACTGCTGGCTACCGGCCCGCAGGGTCTCCCGCTCGGCCATGCGGGCCGCCTGCGCTGCATCGAGGCGTGCGGTCAGCAGGCCCGATGTGAACAGCGGCTGGGAGAGCGTGAGTCTTGCCGATGTCGCGAACCCGTCGTTCTGCGAAGGAAAGGCCGTCCCGCGAATGCGCGCGGTGGTATAAGTGTGGCGGGCCGTCGCGTTCAGCGTCGGGCCGTAGGCGGCTTTGGCCTGGACCACCCCTTCGTCGGCGGTGCTGGTCAGATCGCGCGTGCCCTGGAGCGAGGGATTGTGTTCATAGGCCGATGCCAGCGCCTGTTCGAGCGTGTCGGCATGGGCGGCCTGACTTGCGAGCAGCAGTACCGGCACCGACAGTGCCAGTTTATAGGTATAAGTTACCAAGAACTTCTCCCTAGTATTTTGTGAAAAGGCTGCGGATCGATCCGCCGGAAGCCCCAAATCTGATCTATTGGTTCTGGTTGTTTACGGGCCTGTCTGTTCTGGTGCAGTGCAAGATTGTTCCGGACAGGACGTAATTATGTACAGATACACGCGAGGCAGCCTCGCGATCCGTGAAGTGGCGGGCGCTCTGCCTGTCGGCAGCATGGCGGGCGCCGGGCCCCGTATCTCCCGCCGGGCCGTAACGGGGCCTTGCCGGTGATATTCGCGGTCCGTCTTTCCGCGGAGCTCAGGGCCGCGATTGCTCCGATCCGGCGCGTTCTGCCGCCAGTGATCGCGATCAGCAGCGTTTACAACGTGCTGCTGCTCTCGGGCTCGTTCTTCATGCTGCTGACCTATGATGACGTGCTGCCCAGCCGCAGTGTGCCCTCGCTGGTCAGCCTGCTGGTGCTGGTGGCGCTGGCCTATGCCTTTCAGGCCATGCTGGATGTGATCCGGGGACGGATCATGGTCCATGTCGGCTCGCTGTTCATGCGCTCGGTGAGCGACCGGGTGCTGGACGTGGTTTCCCGCTACGAACTGAGCCAGGGCGCCATGCCCAACGGCACGCAGATCGTGCGCGATGTCGATACCGTGCGCGGCTATCTGTCAGGGCCCGGGCCGCTCGCGATTCTCGATCTGCCCTGGATCGTGGTCTATCTGCTGATCCTGAGCGTATTCCACTGGGCGCTCGGGCTGCTCGCGCTGTGCGGTGTCTTCGTGCTGGTCACGCTGATGCTGCTCAACAACCGCATGACCGCTCCGCTCGCGCTTGAAACGATGCGGACGGGCGCGCGGCGTGCCACTCTGGCCGACGCGACGCTGCGCAATGCCGAAACGCTCAAGGCGATGGGCATGGCGCAGGCGCGGCGCGAGCAGTGGCACCGGGTCGAGACGGAATATTTGCGCGCCAACGATCGCTTTTCGCTCATTTCCAGCACGATGTCGGGCTCGACCAAGGCGTTTCGCACGCTGTTGCAGTCCTTGACGCTGGCGCTTGGTGCCTATCTGGTGATCCGGGGCAGCGCGACGGGTGGCATCATCATTGCCAGCTCGATCCTCTCGTCACGGGCGCTGGCGCCGGTCGAGCAAGTGATTGCGAACTGGAAGGGCATGGTGTCGAGCCGCCAGGCGATGGACCGGCTGCGCGGTTTGCTGGAAGCCGTGCCTTACCGGGTGGAACCGATGGGGCTGGAAAAGCCCGTGTCGGGACTGGTGGTATCGGGGGTGACGGCGGCTCCGCCGGGCACCCGCGCGGTAACGCTCGCCGACATCAGTTTCAAACTTGCGGCGGGGCAGGCACTGGCGGTAGTAGGGCGTAGCGGTTCGGGCAAGACCACGCTGGCGCGCGCGGTGTGCGGGATCTGGCCGGTGCTGCGCGGCGCGGTGCGGCTCGACGGGGCGACGCTGGATCAGTGGTCGGTCGCCCAGATCGCCGATATCGTCGGCTATGTACCGCAATCGATCGAGCTGTTCGAAGGCACGATAGCCCAGAATATCGCCCGTTTCCGTCCCGATGCGGATCGCGCGGCGGTTCTGGAGGCGGCGAAGGCCGCGGATTGCCATGATCTGATCGTGCGGCTTGAAGGTGGATACGATTACGTGATCGGGCCGCAGGGCGGCGGGCTTTCCGCCGGGCAGCGCCAGCGCATCGCGCTTGCCCGCGCGCTCTACGGCAATCCGTTCCTGATCGTGCTCGACGAACCGAACAGCAATCTCGACTACGAGGGCGAGACGGCGCTGGGTACGGCGATCCAGCGCGTGCGCGAGCGCGGAGGGATCGTGCTGGTGATTGCTCATCGGCCCAGTATCGTGGCGCATGTCAGCCACATCATGGTGATGAACAACGGCCGCATCGAGCGCTTCGAGACGCGCGAGGAATTCGAGGCGCGGCTTAAATTACCGACGCCGGCCTTCGGCGGAGAAGGCGCGCGCGCGGTCAAGCGGGGAATGTCCGCGGAGAAGGCGGGCGCGGCGGTCTCGGCGGAGACGGCCTCGTGAGCCGGACCGTGCAACTGGCCGGGGACATGCCCGGCGGCCCGCTTGTTCCCGTCGACGGGACATGGCCGGGCTTTTCGGAAGCGGGCCTGTCGCGCCTGATCCGGTTCGGGCTGGGTATGGTGGGATTGCTGGTGTTCGGAGCGGGCGGGCTGATCACGTTCCTGCCGATGGCGGGCGCGGTGATCGCACCGGGCCAAGTGACGGTGGAAACGCACGTCAAGGAGATCTCCCACCCCTTCGGCGGGGTCGCTTCCGATATCCTGGTGCGGGACGGCGACACCGTAAAGCAGGGGCAAGTGCTGATCCGGCTCGACAGCACGGTATCGGGCGCGGTGGCTGAATATACCGGGCTGGGGCTCGATCAGCTGCTGGCCAAGGCCGCGCGTTTGCGGGCCGTTCAGAGCGGGGCTGGCGAAATAGACTTTCCCAAGGAACTCATGCGCGAGGCGGGCGATCCCGCCGTCAGGGCCGCGATGGACGATGAGCGGCGCAGTTTCGCGCTGGGCCGCCGGGCGCGGGCGGATCAGGTGCGCCAGCTTCAGGCCCGCATTGCCCAGAGCCGCGCTGAAATCGCCACATATGCCAGTCAGGCCGATGCCTATGCCCGCCAGGAGAAACTGGTGAACGAGGAGCTTGTGCAGACGCGCCAGCTCTATGAAGGGCGCCTGACCACGCTCGATCGCCTCAATGCGCTGGAGCGCTCGGCGGTCGGCGTGCAGGCGCAGACCGCCGCCGCACAGTCGGGCATGGTGCAGGCGCGGGCGCGGATCGGTGAGCTGCAAGTACAGATGGCCTCTGTGACGAGCACCGCGCGCAGCCAGGCGGCACTGGAACTGGCGCAGGTCCAGACGGCGATTTCGGACTTGCGCAAGCAGGATGCTGCGGCGAGCGACCAGAACGACCGGACGGCGATCCGGGCCCCGCAGGACGGCGTGGTGGACAAATTGCAAGTGCGCACGGTCGGCAGTGTCGTCCCCGCGGGGCAGGCACTGATGGAGATCGTGCCGGCCCGCGATCGTCTGGTGGTGCGGGCGCAAGTGCGGCCAACCGACATCGACAGCGTCGCTCCGGGCCGGCCGGCCCATTTGCGCTTCACTGCGCTCGACATGCGCACGACGCCGGAACTGGAAGGGACAGTCACGCAAGTGGGGGCGGACCGGACGGTCGATCGCGGCACCGGCGTTTCCTACTACGCCGTCACTGTCTCCATTCCGGATGAGGAATTTCGCAAGCTCGGAAAAGCGCGGTTGTCCGTGGGGATGCCGGTCGAAGCGTTCATTCAGACGCAGCAAAGAACGATCCTTCAATACATTATTCGCCCCCTTTCGGATCAATTCAAGCGCGCGCTCCGGGAATAGGTAATATATACTCAGTTGTATTGCGGATTTCCGTGTAAATAGGCTCGAAATGAAAAAATAATCCTCATGTATATTGTCGGGCGTGTGTTGTTTGAGAAGATTTAATCGCCGCTCATGGCGGGGGTTTTGTCATTTTTGTTCTGGGTATTTCTCTTTTCAACAAGGGGCGGTAACGTGCATGCGAGGAGGCTTCGTCAGGCTGGCTTTGTCGTCGGGGGCGGCGATGGCGCCGACGCTGGCCGGCGCTCAGGCGATCGGTGCCGGCACGTCCATCGTCATCGATCCCTCGCTGGACCGCAACGATGTCGCCGGTGCGCGCATCGAACCGGCGTTCCAGCCGCACCCGATCCTGATCGGTCCGGTGTTCGTGCAGCCCGGCGTTTCGGTGGTCGGCGGGTATGACAGCAATGTCTTCAACCGCCCCGATGCGAAGGGGGCCGGGCTGGCGACAATCATGCCCTCACTGAGCTTGCGTACGAATCTTCCCCGCCATGAACTCACGCTGTCCGCTGCCGGAACGGTGCGGCGTTTCTCCCGATACCGGAGCGAAAACAGCGAGGAGTTTGCCGGCGAGGCCACGGGGCGTCTCGATTTCGGCGAACGGAACACGGTGCGGGCCTCGGCCGGGTATTCCCACCTGATCGAGCCGCGCAGCAGTGCCGGCTCGGTTCCCGACGCGGCCGAGCCGGTCAGCTACGGTCTGTTCGCGGCGGAACTGGGGACAGGGCTTGCATTCGGCGGGCTGCATCTGGCACCCGGCCTGCGGTACGAGCGCGCCCGATACGATGCCGTCGCGCTGGCGGGCGGTGGCAAGGCGGACCAGTCCTTCCGCGATACCCGCAAGCTGCGCGGCGAAGCCCGGCTCGATTATGATCTCTCGGGCTTCGTATCGGCCTTCGCTGCTGCCGCTTACGAAGATCTGAAATCGACGGCGGCACCGGCTGACGCGCGGCGCGATGCGAAGAGCCAGTCGGTGGCTGTGGGGCTGCACGGCGCGCTGTCTCCGGTGCTCTCCGGCGAAGTGCGCGTGGGCTATCAGTGGCGGGACTATGCGGTTCCGTCCTACCGCGATTTTCAGGGGCTGACGTTTCGCGGCGATCTGCAATGGTATGTCACGCCGCTGCTCACGCTGCGGGCCCGGGCAAGCCGAACCTTCCGCAACAGCGGCAACCGGCAGGTCGGCGCCATTCTCGCCGATGCCTTCACGCTGAGTGCTTACTACGACCCGCTGCGCAATTTGCGCCTGTCCGCCGATGCCACGCTGGAGCGCGGCGATTTCGGCGACGTGGACACGCGAACCTGGCGCAAGTCGGTACGGCTGCGGGGGCAGTACCGGGTAAACGGAGCACTCTCGTTCGGCGGATATCTCGGCTTCGTGCGGCAGGATGTCAGCGGCCTGCCGCTCGTCAATGCCTTTACCGCGTTCAGCGCCGGCCTCGGCGTGACGGTGACGTCATGAGCGCGCGAAGGGAGCGAGGCCGATGAACCTTCCTGCCCTCTATGAACAGCACGGCGGCGTGCCGCAGATCCTGGCCGAGAGCAGGGCGTCCTATCGCGACGCGGAAGACCAGATCACGATCCGGCTGCTGCTGGCGATGCTGCGGCGCCGCCGGGAAGTGCTGTTGCTGACGATGGCCAATTGCCTGGTTCTGGCGCTGGTCTGGACGAGCGCGCTGCCCCGGATCTACCGCGCCAGCGCCGATGTGGTGATGATCACCAGACCCATCGAAGTGGTGCCGGACGCTTCCGATCCTGCCGAATCCGGCACGCCCCGGGATGAGGACGTCGAAACGCAGATCCAGCTCATCCGCTCGCGCGAGATGGCAGGGCAGGTGCTGGACCGGACCGGCCTGCTGCGCGACGAGACATTCCGCGCCGATGTTGCCGAACCGCGCTCCGCGCTCGACAATATTCTGTCGTCGGTCGGCATCCGCAGCCGCGAAGATGCGCCGTCGACGGGCGGCAACGCGCAGGCGTTTCGGGAAAAGGCGATCAGCTATCTGATCGAGCGCCTTAACGTCGCGCGGGTGAGCGGCTCGTTCAACTTGCGCATCGCGTTCGGCGATGCCGATCCCGGCCGCACCGCGCTGGTCGCCAATACTTATGCGGGCCTGTTCACGACCGACGATGCGCGCGAACGGGCCCGCTCCAACGCGACGGCAGCCAAAGTCCTGCAAACCCGCGTCGACGAATTGCGCCAGACAGCCAACGAGGCCTTCGCCGCCGTGCAATCCTACCGGGTGCGCACGGGCCTGCTCAGTTCGACGGCGACCAGCCTCACCGAACAGGAGATCTCCACGTACAACCAGCAGATCGCCGCTGCCCGGGCCGAAGCCGCGCGCGATGCGGCGGCGCTCGCCAGCGCGCGGGGACAGTTGCACGCGGGCGGGGCGGACAGCGTCGGCGAAGCGGCCGTGCTGCCCGCCGTTTCGGCCCTGCGGGCGCAGCGCGCGCAACTGGTGATCAAGGAGCGCGACTTGTCCCAGCGCTACTATGACAACAACCCCGATCTGATCACCGTGCGCCGCCAGATCGCCGATGTCGACCGACAGATCGCCGGAGAGGTGGACCGTTCGGTGAAGGCGCTGGAAACGCGGGCGCAGGCCTCGGCGCAGCGTCTCTCTTCGCTGCTGGCAAGCCGCGGCGGCACGCGCGCCCAGCTCAGCACGGACAACAATGCACTGGTCGCGCTGGCCGATCTGGAAAAGCGGGCGGACGCGGCGCGAACGCTCTATCAGTCCTATCTGGAACGCTACAACGAAGTGGTCGCGGGCAGCGGGACCGAGCAGCCGACGGCCCGGCTGATTTCCGCCGCGAACGTGCCGGTGCTGCCGGTGTCTCCCAACCTCGCGCTCAATCTTGCACTGGGGCTGACAGTGGGTGTCCTCCTGGGCGCGCTTCTGGCGATCGTCGTGGAACTGTCCTATCGCGGGCTGACTTCGCTTGAGGATGTCGAGAGCCGCCTGGGGATACGCGGGCTGGGCTTCGTGCCGGCCTATCGGTCTATCCAGCCGCACGGGGCATCGGCGCTCGACACCGTGCGCGATTATCCCGACGGCGCCTTTGCGGAGGCGCTGCGCAATGTCGTGATCTCCATCCGGCACGCGTCTTCCGGTGGCGGCAAGGTGGTGGCCCTAACCTCCGCCATTCCGGGTGAGGGCAAGACCACGCTTACCGCCTGTATCGGCCGCGCGCTGGCGATGGCGAACGAGCGGGTGGCGGTGATCGATTGCGACGTGATGCGCGCGCAATTGAGCAAGACCTTTGGTCTCACAGGTGGTGAACCCGGGCTGCAGGAGGCGCTGCGCTCGGAAACGGGGCTTGCCGCGCGGTACGAGGAAGCGGATTCCGCGTTGCGGGTGATCCCGATCACGCGGCCTTTCGCCAAAGGGGAGCGTCTGACCGAGCGCGGGCGTCTGCACCGCGTGATCGCGGGCCTGCGTGAGGATTTCGACGTGATCCTGCTCGATTGCCCGCCGATCCTGCCCATTGCCGAAGCGCGCGAGATCGTTTCGCTGGCCGACAGCGTCGTGCTCGTCGTCCACTGGCGCAAGACGATCGACCGGGTGGTGAAAGCGGCGGTGCGCCAGTTGCCGCTGCGCACGATCAAGTCGCTCGGCGTGGTCCTCAATCAGGTCGACATGCGCAAGCAGGTGCGTTTCGGCGGCAACGATGCCGCAAGCTTCTATGCGAAGTACAAGGGGTATTACACATGACCGGCCGGCGCTTTTCCCGCCCCGTCAAAGTGGCACTGGTGCATTACTGGCTGGTTTCCATGCGCGGCGGCGAACGCGTGCTGGAAGCCTTGCTGGACCTGTTCCCGGGCGCGGACGTGTTCACTCACGTCTACGATCCGGACAAGGTTTCCGCCAAGATCCGCGCCGCCAATGTGCGCGAGACGTTCATCGGCCGTCTTCCCGGCGCGCGCAGGCACTACCAGAAATACCTGCCGCTGATGCCCATGGCGCTCGAGGAGCTGGATCTGCGGGGCTACGATCTGGTGATCAGCAGCGAATCCGGCCCGGCGAAGGGCGTCATCACCAGCCCGGACGCCCTGCACGTCTGTTACTGCCATTCGCCGATGCGGTACTTGTGGGACCACTATCCGGACTACAAGGCCGCCGCCGGAGGGCTCAGCCGCATGGCGATGCCCGCGATGTTTCACCGTCTGCGCCAGTGGGACGTCAGCTCGGCCAGCCGGGTGGACGGCATTATCGCCAACAGCAGCTTCATCGCCCGCCGCATCCGCAAGGTCTGGGGACGCGAGGCGAGGGTGGTCCATCCGCCTGTGGCCGTGGAGGAATTCAAACCGTCGGAGCAGGTTGGCGGGCGCTATCTCTGGATCAGCCAGATGACGCCCTACAAGCGCGCCGATGTGGCGCTGGAAGCGTTCAACCGGCTGGGCGTGCCCGCGCTGATGGTGGGGGACGGCGAGATGTTCAAAACGATCAGCGCGCGTGCCGGACCGCATGTCGAAGTCCGCAAACGGCTGAGCTTCGCGGAGCTGAAAGAGGCCTATGCCACCTGCAAGGCGCTGGTCTTCACGCCGGAGGAGGACTTCGGGATCGTCCCCGTGGAAGCCAATGCCAGCGGGCGTCCGGTGATTGCATACGGGCGGGGCGGCGTTGTCGATTCCATTGTCGATGGCAGGACGGGGCTGTTTTTCCACGAGCAGACGGCGGACGACCTGTGCGATGCCCTGATCCGCTTCGAGCACTGGCTGCCGCAGTTTCGCGCCGATCATGCGGTTGCGAATGCCGCGCGGTTTTCGCGCGGCGCGTTCGCGTCCGGCTTTCTGGACGCGCTCGACGGGTACCGGGCCGGTCTGGTGCGGCAAGTGGCCTGATCCGATGAATCCGATGTCTGTACCGCGAAAGGGGACGAGATGCTGCTGCGCATGATCATGCTGGCCGCGTGCGCGATGCTGACGGGCTGCGCGACCACGGCGACGGACGTCCTGACGAGTGCCGATCGTGTCGAATACCGTCTGGCGCCCGGCGACAAGCTTCGGCTTGAAGTGTTTCGGGAAGACGGTTTTTCCGGCGAATACGTTATCAACGATCAGGGGATGATCGGCCTGCCGCAGGTCGGGGATATTCGGGCGGCGGGCAAGACGCTGGCACGGCTGCGCAGCGAACTGACCGCGACGCTGCGGCAGAACTACATCCGCGACGCCCGGCTCAACCTCGACGTCGTCAGCTACCGGCCGATCTATATTCTGGGCGAAGTGCAGAAGCCGGGCGAATATGCCTATGCAGGCGGGATGTCGGTCTATGCGCTGGTCGCCAAGGCCGGCGGGTTCACCTATCGCGCGAACGAGCATGTGGTGTGGATTCGGCATTCCGGAGAGGCGTCGGAGACGGCTTACAAGCTGACGAGCGGGGCATCGGTGGTTCCGGGCGATACCGTCCGGATCGGGCCCCGGTATCTCTGAGGCGCGGGCGATGCGTCACGAGCCTCTCATCCCTCCCGGCGTGCCGGACCGGGTGGTGCTGTTCCACGATTTCAGTCAGGCTCTGGGCGGCGCTTCCCACCTGGTGCAGGTGCTGATCCGCCAGTTGCGCGCGCGCGGTATTCCGGTGACGTTCTTTGCCGGGGATGACGGCGCGAACTTTCGCCGTGGCGATGTCGAGTTCATCCCGCTTCACGGCCGGTCTCTGCTCGACCGTTCGAAGCTGGGCGCCCTGACGCTGGGGCTGTGCCATCCGCGCGCTTTCCTGACGGTGCGCAGATGGATCCGGCGCAACGATACCCCGGGCACGGTCTATCACTTGCACGGCTGGTCCAAGATCCTGACGCCGTCCGTCTTCGCGGCCTTGCGCAGCGTCCGTGCGCGGCTGGTCCTGCACGGGCATGACTATTTCAACTGCTGCCCCAACGGTGCCTTCTTCAACTACATGACCGACCGCGATTGCGCGCTGGAGCCGCTGTCCGGCGCTTGCCTGCGCAGCCGGTGCGACAAGACATCCCATGCCCGCAAGCTATGGCGCGCGGGGCGGGAAGGGTTGCGGCGGGGCCTTGCGGGCGGGGTCGCCGATGCCAGCCGGATGTTGCTGATCCACCCGGGGCAGGCGCCGCAATTCGTGGGGGGGCAATGGCCGCAGGACAAACTGTTCCCGGTGCGCAACCCCGTTGTCGCGCCTTGCGCCGAGCGGGTGCGCGCGGAAGAGAACCGGGGTATCGTGTTCATTGGCCGCATTTCGGCGGAAAAGGGCGCCGATCTCGCCGCGCGGGCGGCGGCAGCGGCGGGTTTGCCCATCACGTTCGTCGGCGAAGGGGAAGAGACGGAGGCCATCCGGCGGCTGAACCCGGAGGCAGCCTTTCTCGGGCGGCAGGACCGGTCCGGGGTGGCGCGGGCGCTGTCGCAGGCGCGGATCGCCGTCATGCCCAGCCGCTGGGCCGAGCCGTTCGGGCTCGTCGCGCTGGAGGCCGTCGGTTCGGGCGTGCCGGTTATCGTGAGCGACCGCGCTCTGGTTGCGCGCGAGATCGAGCAGGCGGGGTTCGGCGTCGCGCTCGACACGTCGGATGTCTCGGCATTCGCGCTGAAGATGGTGGAATTGCATGCGGATGACAGGCGCATTGCCACCATGTCGCGGGCCGGCAGCGCCGGATACCGTGCGCTGTGCAACAGCGAGGAGCACTGGGCCGAAGAAATCGTCGGGCACTATCGCGATGTGGTCTCGGGCCGGGTGCGTCCGGCGCCGATCAGGCACAGGGAGGACATATGAAGAAGGCCGGAACGCGAGAGGTTTCGTCGCTGGATGTGATGCGCCTTCTGGCCGCGCAAGCGGTGATGTTCTACCATCTGGTATTCCTGTCCTGGGCGGAATCGCCGGGCTCGCACGGTATCCGGGCTGTGGTCGGCCATCCGGTGGCGTTTCCCGGCGCGGTCGGCTGGGCGAGTCTCGGCTGGGTCGGCGTGCAGATATTCTTCGTGATATCGGGTTTCGTCATTCTGATGTCCGCGGAAAACAAGTCCGCCTCCGATTTCCTGATCGGGCGGATTACCCGCATCGCGCCGGGGCTCTGGTTCTTTACCGGGCTTTCCGCCTTGATCGTGTTCGCCTGCGGCGTGCTTCCCGCGGGCGAGCTTTCGGTCCGGGTCCTGCGGTCCGTAGTGCTGTTTCCCGTTGGCCCCTGGGTGGACGGGGCGGTCTGGACACTGGTGACCGAAGCCCTGTTCTACGCTGCGGTTTTCGTGCTGATCCGGACGGACGCGATCCGGCGCGTCACCCCGGTCATTGCTGCGGCGACGGCATTCAACATCGTGTTCTGGGGCGCGGTTCTGGCCGGAGAGGCCGGGATGCTGGGCGCGCCGGGGCACGAACTCGCCGGGGCGGCGTCTTCCTACAAGCTGCGGGTCACGCTGGTTTCGACGAACTGCTATTTCGCCGTCGGGGCATCGCTGTATCAGATATTCATGCGCCGTAATGTGGCCGCCAATGCGGCCCTGTTCGGGCTGAATTTTCTCGCAGGGCTGATTTCCACATTCTACGCGGCGCGATCGAGCATCGGGGTCAGCGCCTTCGGGCAGACGCCTTTTCCGGCAGTGGCGGTGTGGGGCGGCGCAATGCTTGTGATGAGCACTTGCGTCCTGCGGCGGATCGGCTCCGGAACCGGTTTCGTGAAGATCGCGACGGTCGCGGGCCTGCTGACGTATCCGCTCTATCTGATCAACCAGATCACCGGCGGATTCCTGCTGGGGCTGGCATACCAGAGCGGGCTTTCGCCGGCGCTTTCGGTGGTTGTGGCGGCTGTCTTGTGTACGCTGCTGGCGGGTCTCTTCGCGCTGGGTATCGAGCGCCGGTTGCAAGGGCACTTGTCCAAATTCCTGAAACAGCTCCGGCGGCGCGAACCGGCGCTGCAAGAGGCCTGATGGTGACGGGAGGTAGACCCAAAGTGGCAAGGATATTCGTGGTGATTGCAACGGTGGGGCGCGCCGAACTGGTGCGCCGCACGGTCGACATGCTGGCCGACCAGACACGTCCGGCGGAGGGGATCGTTATCGCCAGTGTGACGCCGCAGGACGTGGCCGGTGTGGAGCAGGCGCGGGGCGCGCCGGAAATCCTCTTTTCGGAGAAAGGATTGTGCCGTCAGCGCAATCGTGCCTTGGCCGCGCTGGAAGAGCGGGCGGACGTGATCGTCTATTTCGACGACGATTTCATTCCCGCCCGGGACTACCTTGCCCAGATCGACGAACTCTTCGCGGTATACCCTGATCTTGTCGGCATTACTGGCGATCTGCTGGCGGACGGTATCCGGACGGGGGGGCTGTCGATCGAGCAGGCGCAGGAGATCATCGCGCGCGCGCCGGTGCGGTTCCCGCCGGTGCTGACGGAGCGCGGCGAGCTCTACGGATGCAATATGGCGATCCGCCTTGCTGCCGCGCGCGGGTTGCGCTTTGACGAGAACCTGCCGCTTTACGGCTGGCAGGAAGACGTGGATTTCACCAACCGGCTGGGCCGCAGGGGGCGGATGATCGCATCGTCGAGTGTTACCGGCGTACACCTGGGTGTCAGCGGGGGGCGCACTTCAGGCAAGCGTCTCGGCTACTCGCAGATCGCCAATATCGTGTACCTCAAGCGCAAGGGCACGATCCGGCCCGCTTTCGGGAACCGGCTGGCCACGAAGAACCTGCTGGCCAATGCACTGGGCAGCGTAAGGCCGGAGCCGCGGATCGACCGGCGCGGGCGGCTGGCGGGCAATATGCTGGCGATGATCGATTGCCTGCGCGGCCGGGTCGATCCGCGCCGGATTCTGGAAATGTGACGGGGGAAGCGATGGTGGGAATGGTTTTTGCCGCTGCCGGTATCTATCTGGCCGGGTGGCTTGTCGCTTCCTGGTGTTTTGCGGGTATCCGGGGCCCCGTGCCGGTCCCTGGCCGCTGGCGCCGCGATCTGCGTGACGGCCTGCTCTGGCCGCTCTGGTTGGCGCTGTACGGGATGTTCTGGCTGATCGGGCTGCGCCGGCAGGCGTTCGAGAGCGAATTGCCGGGGGAATAGGGGCTGAAAGTCCGCCGGTCTGCTTTTCGGGACGGGCGTGCGCAAGCCTCCCCTCTGAAACGGAAGCGGGAAGGCGAAGCCTGAAACGCGATTTCCCTTTCAGGCTCCTTTCATTGTGAGCCTCTCGAAGGATGCAGGTTCCAACGCCGGGCGTACATTGCCGCGCGACGGTTTGCCTTGCGCGATCGTTACGGCTGTGACGATGCCGAAGCCGAAGGCGGCCATGCCGCCGAAATCGGCATCGCCCACCATCAGCGAGACCACGAACGGTGGAATATAGGAAAAGCGGAAAGCGGCGAGGATGAACTGGGTTTCGGCGGGGGCGCCGCGAACCCGGCGCAGCAGGCATTGCAGCACGAAAGCATAGAACAGCGCACCGCCGATGAGGCCGGTGCCGCTGAACACGCCCACCACGCTGCTGGAAGAGCGGGTGCTGCCGAGCCCGACGCCGAACCCGTAGGTCTGGAAGAGACTGGCAAGCGCGGTGGAGCGCCACATGCCGCGCTCGGTAAACGAACTCGACGATTGCTTTTCCAGCACCATGCGCTGGACCAGCGAATAGACGGGATCGAGCACTTGCGGCTGGAACAGGATGAGCATCGCCACGGCGGCCACCGCCAGCACGGTGACCGACATCTCTCCGCCCAGTCCCCGGCGGTATACGGCGTGCTTGCGCTCGTCGGCATTGATCCGCGCGAACCATTCCAGCGCGGCAACGCAGACGAATACCGCCACGCCCACCAGCGTGCCGGACGAGGTCGACAGCCAGGCACAGAGGGCGAGAAGGCCGATCGCGGCGGGAACCTGCAGGTCGCGCAAGCGGTCATCCACGATGGCGCGGCGGTAGAAATAGAGCCCGCTCAGGAAAGCCAGGCACTGCGCGCCGAAGGCGGAAGCCTCGGGCATCAGACCCACTACGCGCTTTCCGCCGAGCACTTCGATATCGGTCAGCAGCGAATAGCTGGCGGTACGGAACGGCTCCAGCAGCGGTGTGATCGGCAGGAACTGGCTGGCATAGTCCAGCATCCCGGTGGCGACCGTAACGATGCCGCCCAGGGCCATGGCCCGCAGCGCATGCTGGCGCATCGCGGCGGGCTGGAGCATCCGGGCGAAAGCGAAGACCGAGAAGACCGAGATCGAGAGATAGGCGAACTGCGAGATATTCTGCGCGGTGGGCTGCAACGGCGAGGCCGCGCTCACGATCCCCCGGATCGGCACGACCATCACCGCACCTGCGAACAGGCGCGGCAGGAACAGCGTGCAGATCGCGGCCACCAGCCAGAACAGCGTCAGCAGCATCAGCCTTCCTGGCAGCACGGCCAGCGTCAGGAACGCGGCGGGGCCCTTGCGGTCAAGGAAGGTCCTGCCGATCAGCAGCAGCGAGACGATCGGCGTGGGGGTGAACGTCAGCCCGCCGGTCAGCGCGGTGGGAATAACCGCAAAGGCGCCCACCGGCATGGTGGCGAAGAACAGATAGAGCAGCACGGGCTTG
Source organism: Novosphingobium sp. (assembly GCA_037384205.1). Classification (GTDB taxonomy): domain Bacteria; phylum Pseudomonadota; class Alphaproteobacteria; order Sphingomonadales; family Sphingomonadaceae; genus Novosphingobium. The sequence continues at coordinate 50,080 of JARROF010000008.1, forward strand.
CGGCTGAGCAGGCCCCATACGGCGAGTGTCCAGAACAGGGCGATCGGGACGGCGTTCACAGTGCCGCTGCCGTTTCAGGGCCTGCCCGGAGCCGGGTTCCGGGCTTCGGTATTCCACGCATCGACAGGCCGCCCGATCATCGCTTCGAACGCGGCGCGGCGCGGTGAGAGGTAATCCGCCAGCCAGGCGCGCGCGGCCTGTTCATCGACCTGCGCCTTGCTGAAGGAAAGCGTCGAGGCCTGCCGCAGCCGCGTGATCACGGCATCGGGCAAATGCCTGCGCAGGGCCGACCACATCGCGGAGTCCCTGATCTGCCCGACCATCGGAAAGCGGGGGCGGCGGCTGGTGGGAGGAGAGCGGTGGCGGTCGGCGAGCTGGGCCTCGTCGAACGCGAAGGGGGCAAGCCCGAGCCAGTCGATACATCGCGCCAGCACTTCGCGGCGCCGGGCGCGCAGTTCCTCGGCGATGACGACGTGGATTTGCGATGCCGGGAAGTGGTCCAGATAGGCCTGCAACTGGAGCGCATAGTCGGAAGTGTCACGGTACAGCGGGTTGCTGCGGATCGCTTCGTCGAGCGGCAGCGGCTCCTGGAATTCCTTGAAGCGCTGCCAGTAGTGGCCGATGGCGCGGGTGACCGGTTCGCGCACGGTGTAGAGGATCCGGGCATCCGGGCGGGCGGCGGCGATCCGGGCGGCCACTTCGCTGCGGTGCGGCGCCTGCGAATAATAGACGCTGCTCTCGCCGCGATACCGGGCGCTTTCACCGCCTTCCCAGAGCGCCAGATAGGCCTGCCGGTCGTGAGAGCAGGGCTGGCGTGCCATGATCGGCCAGGCGGCGCGCAATTCGTCCTGATCGACGAAGAAGCAAGGCTCCTTCTCGCGGCTCATGCAGATGTCGGGGTGCGCCGCGAGATAGGCATGCAGCGCGCTCGATCCGGCTTTGGAAGCACCGATGATGAAGAGGTTGGGGCCGGTGCGTGGCCAGGCCGGGGTGTCATGAACCCGCGGCGTGTCGGCACAAAGGTCTGCAGTCTGCGGGTTCAAAGGCACCTCCGGATCGTAAGGGCTGGTGGATCGCGATCCCGACTGTATCCGGGGCGGGTGGTATGCGGATAATCAAGTATGCTCCGGAACGGCTCCAGTTTCGGAGAGTGCGGGCGGGCCGGTCCGTGCCCGGATCGGACGGGAATCTCGCGAAATTGGGGTGCGGCCTTGACCGCACCCCAATGCCGTGAGCCCCGGCGAGCCGGGGCCTGCATCGGATGATGTCAGATGACGATAATGTCCGACGAGTCGAGAATTTCGTCGAAGAACGTGACGGTGGTCGCACCGTACGTCAGGACGGTATTGTGCGAGCCGGTGTAGTCGAGCGAGTAGGAACCGCCGTCGGTGAGCTGGACCTGATCGATGCCGTGTTCGAAGTCGAAGACCTTGTCGGAGCCGTCGTCGGCATCGAACAGGAAGATGTCGTGGCCACCCTCGTTGTCGTTCCCGTCGGCCGGGTTATCGCCATAGAGGACATCGTTGTCGTCCCCGCCGTTGATGATGTCGTTGCCGTCGCCGCCGTAGAGACGGTCGTCCTGCCCGCCGCCGACCAGCGTATCATCGCCGACGCCGCCGTAGATCTTGTCGTTGGAGCCTTCGCCGTTCAGGTAGTCGTTGCCGTTCTCACCATAGAGGTGATCGCGGTTGGCGCCGCCATAGACGGTGTCGTCGCCGCCTTCCGCATGAACGGCGTCGGTGCCGCCGCCGGAGTCAATAACGTCGGAGTCTGCTGTGCCGATAACAATCGTGCCTGCTGAATTTGGACCAATGTTTGCCATAAGAGGTTCCTTTTAGTCTGCTGTCCAATGAGAATATGCAGTTTTCCAGTAATCCTCTCGATAACAGGGTGCCGGCTACCCTATTAATCTTATCGGCAAGGTAGTTCCTGATCGAGATGGCGCATCTATAAAATGATGGATCGATTATTGGCAACATTTTTGGGGAAGTGTTTTGTCGTTGAACCGTTCTGTACTATCGACAACGGACCCAATGTAAGGATTTTTATCTATGTATATGTTATGATTTAATCGATTGCATGTTGTGCCTGCCATGGGCGTGCGGGTGTCTTCCGTTTTCGGGACCTGGTCCGAAACGGACGCGTCTTGTCGCCGCACGATGCGAAGTCGCGCGGCTTCGCGTTGTCCCGATATCCGGGCCATTCGCATACGCGAAGAGGGGCCGGTTTTTCCGGCCCCTCCCATGTGCGGACTCGTTGCGAGCGGACTGTTCGCGAAAGCTCAGGCCCAGAACAGCAGCCCCAGATCGCCCATATCCATGCTCATGCTGGTATCGAGGTGGTCGACATCCACCCCCTTGATCCGGACGACGTCGTAGGTTTCGCTTCCCATGTGCATTTCCAGATAAGTGCTGGTGCCGTGCGGGGTGAAGGCGAAAGTGGCGTCCGCGCCGTCGTCGATGCCGGTGATCAGGATGCGGTCGCCTTCCGCAGCGTTGAAATCGTAGAGGATGTCCTGCGCGCCGCGCTCGGAAATGTCGAACACGAAGGTATCCGCGCCGATGCCGCCGTAGAGCCGGTCGCGCCCGGCGCCGCCCTCGATCCAGTCGTCTCCGGCATCGCCCTTGAGCAGATCGTCTCCGGCCAGTCCGACGAGATGATCGTTTCCGGCACCGCCGAAGAGCGTGTCGCTGCCGGTGCCGCCGTTCAGATAATCGTGCCCGGCCCCGCCGGACAGCCGGTCATCGCCCGTCCCGCCGTAAAGCGCGTCGTCTCCGCCGTACCCCAGCATCCGGTCGTCCCCGGCCTGGCCTTCGATCAGGTCGGCGGTGGCACCGCCCTTGATCGTGTCGGCCGCGTCCGTGCCGTTCAGGGTCTGGTCGTAGAGGCGCGCGGTCTCGTCGAAAGGTCCGGGGATATGCATCACCGGAGAGGGTGCATCCTCGGTACCGGGTATGCCTTCTGCCGGGATTTCCAGATCGGGTGTGGTCGCGGGAGTATCGGATACCGCCCCGGTGCCGGACGCCAGCAGGCCCAGCATCTGGCCGTATGAATAAGTGGCGTCGGAAAAGACGAAAGTTTCGATGCCGCAAACGGTCGAGACCTCGCCGCCATGGAGGGAAATCGCCAGATCGCCGCCGGCGGTCACATGGCCGGTCAGGCTGCCGGCGCCGGCGTCGATCACCAGGCTGTCGTTGCCCTCGCCGCCGTCCAGGGTGTCATTGCCGAAGCTGAAGTAGATCACGTCGTTGCCGCGTCCTCCGCTTAGCCTGTTGGCGGCCGAACTGCCGGTCAGTGTGTCGTTGCCGTCACCGCCACAGGCATTCTCGATCGTGTTTGCCATCAGCGTCAGGGAGACGCCGGCGATGATGCTTTTCGAAGCTGCGGAAAGGTCGATGATCGTATCGGACGTGACGGCGGCGGCATTGATCGTATCGTGGCCCCCGTCGGTATCGTGGAGGACGCTGCGGACCGCCAGATCGGTGTCGTGATAGAGCGTGCCGAATTCGTCGGTGTAGATGTAGGTATCGTCGGCCATGGCATGATCGCTGCCGGTGATCGTCAGCGTCGCGTCATGCAGCAGGCCGGTCATGGCTGAACCGTCCTTCGCCGTGGCATCCGGATTGCGGTTGTAGACGTCGATCGTCCAGATTCCGGCGGACTGCTCGCCCATCGAGGCGACCGAGGAAAACGTGAAGTCGCGCATGCCGCCGGCACGGTCCGCACCGGGCAGGTCGTAGGCGAGCCGCACGGTAGTGCCGTCGGGCGAGGTCAGGTAGATGTCGAGATCGCCGGTGTTGGTCCAGCGCAAGTCGAGCGCGAGCTGGACATGTTCGATATCGATGTCCTGCCCGATCGCGATCCGGGCCGAGGCGTGGTCGGCCGACCCGGCCACCAGGTCCTGGCCGATCTGCACCGACTGGCTGATCGTCGCCAGATCGGCGTAGGTCTGCTGTCCGGTCCAGGTCTCGGCCAGCCGCACGGCATCGTGGACATTGAGGAAGCCGTAGCCGAAGGCGTCGCTGAAATGCAGGCCGCCGCCGTTGAAGCCGGCGGCGCCGTTGGTGCGCCAGCCGTCGCCGAAATTGGCGCTGTCCGAAAGCCCTTCGCGGTGCGCGGAATAGGCCAGGATCTGCTGCACGTCGCGGTAGCCCAGATCGGGATTGGCCTGCAGCATCAGGCCGATCGCGGCCGTGACGGCCGGAGCCGCGAACGACGTGCCGTTGTAGTCGGCGAAGCGGTCCTTCAGCGTGGTGGTATAGACATCGCTGCCGGCGGCCGAGATCAGCACATTGGCGCCCAGACTGGTGAACGAGGCGGGGCTGCCGTCCGGCATGACCGCGCCCACGGCGATGGCATAGGGCGAGTTCTGGAAGTTGTGATAGTTGGAAGAGCCGCCGGTGCCGGCATTGCCCGCCGCGAACACGAGCGATGTGCCGAGCCCGTTCCGCCCGCTGGCTGCCGCGTATTGCAATGCTTCGGCGTATTCCGGGTGCTTGTTGAAATCGTCGCCGCAGTTGGCGGTGAAGCTCCAGGAACTGTTGGCGACATCGACATCGGCCGAGGCTTTCAGGGCGGAGACGATCTGGTTGGTGACAGTGTCGGAATCGTAATCGATCGCGAGGCCGACCAGCGTCGCGCCGGACGCAATGCCGACAGTGCCGTAGGCGTTGCCGGCCTGCGCGGCGATGACCCCGGCAACGGCCGTACCATGGTAATAGGGCAGGTTGCCGTCGTCGATGGCGACCTGCCCGGTGCCGAGCGCGAAATTGTAGTCCAGCGTGGTGTCGTAGGCCTGCTGCAGGTCCGTATGGCGAAAGTCGATCTGGGAATCGATCACGCCGATCTTTACGCCAGCCCCGGTGTGCTCCTGCCACACCGAATAGGTATCTATTTTCAGGGAAGAGAGCGAGGAATTATCGAGATACCACTGCTTTTTCTCATAGGTATCATTATAGAAATACGAATCCGGCGCAAGCGTATCGGCAGCCGGAATACCCGCCTGTGAACTATTCATTGTGCGACCTCGTCAGATATTACACTTCACCCGGCTTCCCTCGTGTTTCGAGTGGCGCCGTGGGCTAAGTGCCGGG
>JARROF010000009.1:0-44710 GCA_037384205.1 Novosphingobium sp.
AAACCGGCAATATAGGCGGCAGGGAAACGCGCGCCATGATCGAGGCCCCGCTGTCCTATGTCGACTGGCTGTTCTTCCTGCCCTTCGCATGGTTTTACATCGCCCTGCTGATCGTACCGGGCCGTGACGGCCCGAACCGCTTCGGCTATGATTCGCGCCACGAAGCCGCAAGCAAAACGGCCGACCCAGGGAGACCCGAACCGGCCGTCTGAACCTTTCTTCATGATACGAGCGATCAGTCGCCCGTCAGAATGCGGTCCACCAGTTGCTTCACCGTCGGAGTGAAGCCGTTGGAATAGAACGGGTCCTGCTTGAACTGATAGGCGGCATGGCCTGCAAACATCAGGTTTTCGTCAATCGGACCGCCATGGGCGATATCCTGCAGCGTCTTCTGAATACAAAAGCTGCGCGGATCGGCGAGACGGCCGGTGGTGTAATCGTCGTGGTCTTTCCATGAAGAGAACCCGCAATGCGACAGGCAGCCCATGCAATCGGCCTGATCCTGGCGGATCAGATCACGTTCCTCGGGCGAAACGAAAATGATCGTATCGTCGGGCGTGCGCAAACCGTCGGTGAACCCTTGCGCGGACCACGTGCGAGCGCGCTCCAGATCCTTGGGTGCAACCCAGAAGTTCTTGCCCTTCACGCCAACGTCCAGCCGCACGGTATGCTCGCCCGCCTCGACCTTGGAATAGGGGATCTGGCGCTCGGAGCGCGCTTCCAGATTGCGCAGGAACGGGTTGCGCACGGCCGAGGAATAGAAGCCGGTGGGCGAGAAGCGGTGCAGCAGCACATCACCCGACTCCAGCGTGCGCAAGTGGTCCTTCCACGCCTGCGGGATCGGGCTTTCATGCGTCAGCAGCGGACGGGTGCCGAACTGGAAGGCGATGTTGCCCAGTTCCGGATTGTCGATCCACGCATTCCAGTCCCGCAGATACCACACGCCACCGGCCATCACGATCGGCACGTCGTCCGAAATCCCTTCCTTGCGCATCACGTCGCGCAGGGCCTTGACGCGAGGATAGGGGTCTTCGGGCTTTAATGGATCCTCGGCATTGGACAGGCCGTTGTGGCCGCCCGCCAGCCAGGGGTCTTCATAGACCACGGCCGCCATCAGATCCGAAACCTTGTGATAGGCCCGCTTCCACAGCGCGCGGAAGGCGCGGCCGGAACTGACGATCGGCAGGTAGTTCACATTGAAGCGTGCCGCGATTTCAGACAGCTTGTAAGGCATGCCTGCGCCGCAGGTAACGCCGGTGACCATGCCTTTGGTCTTTTCCAGCACGCCTTCCAGCACTTGCTGGGCGCCACCCATTTCCCACAGCACATTGATGTTGATAGCACCCTTGCCGCTGGCGATATCGTAAGCCCGGCGCACCTGCTCCACCGCACCGTCAATGGCGTAACGGATCAGCTCCTCATGGCGCTCCTTGCGGGTCAGCGCTTTGTATATCTGCGGAATGATCTTGCCTTCGGCATCGTAGCTGTCGGCATTGACAGCACTGACCGTGCCAATGCCGCCCGCCGCGGCCCAGGCGCCGGAACTCATGTGGTTGGTCGCCGCGACACCCTTGCCGCCCTCGACCAGAGGCCAGACTTCGCGCCCGCCATAGACAATCGGCTTGAGACCCTTGAAACTCATATCCTCTTTCGTCTTTCCCCTGGCACTACGCGTACCGCCGCCCATTTCAATCAATCCGCCTGCGTGCCCCCCGGCACGCGACAGGGTGTAATTTTTTCCGGCGCCGGCCGCGTACCCATGGCTTCGAACCGCGCATAATAGCCCTGCAGTTCCGGCTTACGGACAAATTCCGTCAAACGAAAGCCCACTGCCTCCATTTCGCAGAAGAGAAGTGCAGGCGGGATGCCGTGCGCGCCGGTCGCGTGGTCGCTTTCCACCACGATCACCTTCCCCCCGGGGCGCAGCGCCGGGCGCAGCCGCCAGAGGAAAGCATAAGGCTCGACCACTTCATGATACATGTGCACCATGAAAATACGGTCGAAGCTTTTGGGCGGAAGACTGGGATCGTCCCCGGTGCCGAGCTTGATCGATACGTTCTCCAGCCCCTCGCGCATCACGCGCGTGCCCAGCATTTCGGTAACCTGCGGATCGATATCCTCTGCCAGCACCCGGCCCTTCGGCCCGACACGCTCGGCCAGATGCACGGTATAGTACCCGCCGCCCGCACCGATATCGGCCACGGACATGCCCGGCTCGACCTTGGCAAGATTCAGCACCACTGCAGCCTCGCCCATACGGTCACGCTCCACCTCGGAGCCGAACGATGCGCCGGTCACTTGCGAAAAAGGCCGGTTGGCTACCGGAAAATCGCGCGCACTCGGGACGCGGTCATCGTCCTCGGCACGACGGTCGCAAGCGCAAAGCGCCAGCATCAGGGCAACACAGGCAAAGGCGCGCGACCGGAACATGCGACCCCTTAGCGCTTCATGCGGAGATTGGCAAAATTCCGGCCCGCGCTTTTCCCCGCGAACCGGCACCGGCGCAAAGCGTCAATCAACGTCCTCGACTTCAACCGTTTCGCCCGTCACCCGCTGCGAAAGCGCGGCGGCCATGAAAGGATCGAGTTCGCCATCGAGCACGTCATCCGGCGCGGTCGAAACGACGCCCGTGCGCAAGTCCTTCACCTGCTGGTAGGGCTGCAGCACATAGGAGCGGATCTGGTGCCCCCAGCCGATATCGCTCTTGCTGGCGTGTTCGGCGCTGGCGGCTTCCTCGCGCTTGCGCATTTCCTCTTCGAACATGCGCGATTTGAGCATGCCCATGGCGATTTCGCGGTTCTTGTGCTGCGAACGGTCGATCTGGCTGGCCACCACGATCCCCGAAGGCTGGTGGGTAATACGCACAGCCGAGTCCGTCGTGTTGACGTGCTGGCCGCCCGCGCCCGAAGCGCGGTAGGTATCGATCTTCAGGTCCGACGGATTGATATCGATCTCGAACGTGTCGTCGATCACCGGATAGACCCAGACCGACGAGAAGCTGGTGTGGCGGCGCGCCGAGCTGTCATAAGGGCTGATGCGCACCAGCCGGTGGACACCGCTTTCGGTCTTCGCCCAGCCGTAGGCGTTCTCGCCCTTGATCAACAGCGTGCAGCTCTTGATACCCGCAGCTTCACCGGCATGGTATTCCACCAGCTCGACCTTGTAGCCCTTGCGCTCCCCCCAGCGGGTGTACATGCGCTGGAGCATCTCGGCCCAATCCTGGCTCTCCGTGCCGCCTGCCCCCGCGTGGACTTCGAGGTAAGTATCGTTCGCGTCGGCCTCGCCCGACAGCAGCGCCTGCACCTTGTCGCGATCCGCCCGTTCGGCCAGCGCCGCCAGTGTCTCAAGGCCTTCGTTGATAGTGGCCTCGTCGTCCTCCATCTCGCCCAGTTCGACGAACTCGACGGCATCTGCCATTTCCGCGCTGATATCGTTGACCGCGCCGATCGAGGCTTCGAGCCGCCGGCGTTCACGCATGACCGCCTCGGCCTCTTTCGGCTTGTCCCACAGTGTGGGGTCCTCAACCCGCGCGTTCAGCTCGTCGAAACGGCGCAGTGCGCGCTCCCAGTCCAGCGACTTGCGGACGAGCGCGAGGGCCTTTTCGATACGGTCAATATGGGCCTGCCCCTCGGCACGCATGACATGAACTCCAGTGAAGCAGCAGCGGCCCTGCCCGGCGCCCGGCAAACGGGGCACACACGCGATACCGTGCGGAAAGCGACGCCCTTAACCGGCAAGGGCCATGCGTTTCAAGTGTAGTGTGAGATCAGTGCTTGGCAGTAAGCTTCTTCACCGCCGCCAGCGCGAGCTTCACATGGTCGCGATAATCCATGTCGGAATGGACCATTGTGATCGTGCCGTCCTGCCCGATAACATAGCTGGTACGCTTGGTCATGACCGTCGACTGGCCATGCCGCGACAGTTCGACATCGAAACCCTTGATGATCTGCGGCGAGGCGACCCCCACGGCGAATTTGTTGCGGCATTCCTCGGTGGAGAACTTCTGCAAAGTCGGCAAGTCGTCGGCCGACAGTCCGATGACCGTCGCGCCCATGGCCGCGAAATCGCCAGTCGCTTCGGCGAACGCATGTGCCTCTGCGGTACAGCCTGCCGTGAACGCCTTCGGGAAGAAATAGATAACCACAGGACCGCGCCTGAGGCTGTGGCGCAGACTGAAGCGCATCGTCTTGCCCGCCAGCGCCACGGAGGTGCGGAACATCGGTGCCTTGTTGCCAACAGGCAGATCAGCAAGAACAGCCGAGGACGAAACCAGCGCCGAAAGCGCGACGATCGGGATCAACAGTTTGCGCATGAATCGCAGTTTGTACCGGCTGAAACCGATTGTCCAGCCGGCTAAAACATTAAGCTAGATAATTACTCGATCTAACCAGGTGCGGTGCCGACCTGATACGCCTCACCGGTCCGGACCACGATCTTGAGCGCGCCCGACGCTGGAGCCTCTTTCAGCGGGCTGCCGCAGACACGCGCGCTTCGCGCGCCCCGGCGCCGGTGTTGCCCGCAGATGCCTAGCGCAAAGGTTCGCACAGGCAAGTGCCAGCCGCCCGTGACGCGTTCAGCCGAAACCATTTTCACGCGGGCGATGGAATCGCCGCCTAAACCGGTGCGGTTCCGTCCTCGTGGGCCATGCCTTCATGATCATCATCTCGGCCGCTTCGCGCATGTCCCGGTCGAGCTTGCGCGCGTCACCGCCTGCTTAGGCGCGGCAGGCGATGTGATAGTGCAACCGCTCGCGGAAGCGATCCACATCTTGGACAGGTGATCGCCTTGACCATGCCCCCTGCGCCACTGATTTCGATGCGACGCCCGGGAAATTGCCTGGCAGCACGTGGATCAGGCGCGGCGCGAAAGCACACGCGAAGCTGTTGCGCCCGGTGTCGCCCTGCTTGGGAATCCACACGTCGAGCGTGTGCGGATCGGGGAAGTTCTGCGAAGCGATCAGCGGTCCGGTGCGTGTCATCCCATCGGGCAACACACTTACCGCAGAAGATATCGACCGCAGGGTGCGTTTCGCTATACGATTGTTCCTCGACGGCGCACGCCCCCGGTAAGGGAGGCTCGCCGGACCGTATCGGACACACAGAAACACCGATCGAGGAGAGGACAATGCCGCAAAACGCCACTCTGCCCGGCTCCGCGCGCACCGTCGTGATTACCGGCGCCAGTTCCGGCATCGGCAAGGCCTGCGCCGAGGCCTTCGCCCGCATGGGCTGGCACGTGATCGGCACCGGACGGGATCCGCGGCGCTGCGAAGATGCCGAACAGGACATCCGCGCTGTCGCGGCGCCCGGCGCGCGTGTCGACTTCCTGCAAGGCGATTTCACCGAAATGGCGCAAGTCAAACGCATCGCACGGGAAATATGCAGCGTAACGGATCGTATCCACGTGCTCGTCAACAATGCCGGAGGCGTGCGCGACGATCTGTACCGGACATCGGAAGGACTGGAGGCCACTTTCGCCACCAACCACCTCGCCCCCTTCCTGCTGACGCGCGAATTGCTGCCGTTGCTGGAACGGGCCGCGCAGGATCACCCCCAAGGCACGGTGCGGGTTATCGCGGTATCCTCGACCGGGCATATGGGCTGTCCGGCCATGCGCTGGGACGATTTGATGCACTTCGGGGACTTCTCGCCCGACGCTGCCTATTGCCAGGCCAAGCTGGCGAATCTTCTGTTTATCCGCGAGCTTGACCGCAAGCTCGCCGGCAGCGGCATCATTGCACAGGCCATGCATCCGGGCCGCGTGGACTCCAACTTCGCCAGTCACGGCGATGAGACCATGCGGGCACATATGGCAGCGAACACATGCATTCCGCCCGAGACTCCAGCACGCACGATCGTGTGGATGGCCACTGCCCCCGAACTGGGTGCGGATGGTGGCCGCTATTTTCACGATCTTGGCGAGGAAGAGCCCGCTCCGCAGGCACGCGACGACGCCGCGGCATTCCGGCTATGGATAGAGAGCGAGCGCATTCTCGCCGAACTGGATCCGGAAACCGTCTAAACAGGCGTTGAACGCCCTTCGGCAGTTCCCTTTCGTAGCCCGGCACGAAAAAACGCCCCGCACCGCTCCGATATTGATCGGAACGATGCGGGACGGATCGGTGCGACCCGATAGGCTCTACAGAGAGAGAAAACGGCAATGCGCGTCGTTCCCGGCATTACCGAGGGGGCTTCTATGGAGCGATACAAACGATTGCAATAAAATTATTACATGAACTGCCTGAATATCTCCACCGTTCTGGAACCAATACATTCCAGGGCTCGACGCATTGCTTGCCACCTTTGACAAATTCGTCAGCAAAAAGAATTCCTTGCCTTGTGCTTGACCGACCGGCCCGGCCCGCGCCAAGGGAAAGCGCAGCTCGAAAGGATCTGTCATGACCACCGCTTCCGACCGGCCGCGCCGCAGCGCGCTTTACCTGCCCGCCTCGAATCCCAAGGCTATTGCCAAGGCCCGCACCCTGCCCTGCGACATCGTGATTCTCGATCTGGAAGATGCCGTGGCGCCTGAGATGAAGGCCGAAGCCCGTGCTGCGGCCGTGGCTGCGGCACGCAGGACATCGGCCGCTATGAGGAAGCGCTGGAAAAGGCACCGGCCACCCTGCAACTCTGGGCGATGATCGAAACCTGCGAGGCCGTGTTCAACCTGCACGACATCGCCGCCATGGCCCCTTCCTCCCGCCTGTCGCTGTGGATCATGGGCACCAACGATCTTGCCAAGGAAATGCGCGCGCAGCTTACCCCATGCCGCACGCCGTTCCTGCCCTTCCTGTCGATGGCGGTCGCCGCCGCCCGCGCGCATGGTGTGGCGATCCTCGACGGCGTGTGTAACGAATTCCGCGATCTGGCGCTCTTCGAAGCGGAAGCGCGGCAAGGCCTGATGTTCGGCTTTGACGGCAAGAGCCTGATCCATCCGGCACAAGTGGATCCCTGCAACACGGTATTCAGCCCTGGCGAGGCCGATATCATCTGGGCCCGCGCGGTAATCGAAGCCTTCGAGCGACCGGAAAACCAGGGCAAAGGCGCGATCCGCGTGGACGGGAAAATGACCGAACTGCTGCACCTCGAACAGGCGAAGCAGTTCGTCGCCGTGGCCGAGCACATCGCGACGACGCGTTAAACGCCCCCTTCACTTTGATCCGTCCGCGTCGAGCGAAGTCGAGACATGCCCGCGCTGCGCTGGCCTGCCTCGACTGCGAGCCTGTACCCGAAAACGCCCTTATTCGTCTCCCTCACTGCCCGCGCCCTTGGCAATTTCACCCGGCTCGTTGGCGACGACCTTGAGCACAGCCGTCCAGGCATCCACATTCTGCTGCAGCGCCGCCGGATCGACTTTGTCGAGCGTATCGTCGGGCGTATGGTGCAGATCGAAATAGTGGGTGCCGTCCTGCCCCAGATCGACTACAGCCAGATGTTGCTGGCGGATGACCGGGCCGACATCGGCGCCGCCTTCCGCGGCGCCCGAATGCGGCACGATGCCCATCGGCCAGAGCGCGGCATTGATCTTGTCCGCCAGAGCCCTGTTCGCGGGCGCGAAGTTGTTCTTCACCTGCCATACCCGGTCGGCCCCGAAATCGCTTTCCATGGCAAGAGCATGGGGCTCCTGACCGTGGGCTTCGGCATAGTGCGCGCCGCCACCGTCGCGCATCCCCATTTCCTCGTTGCCGGACCACAGCACGCGGATCGTGCGCAAGGTCTTGCCGTCCTTCTGCGCCGCCAACGCGGCGGTCGTAACAATGCCGCAACCCGAGGCATCGTCGATCGCGCCGGTGCCCAGATCCCAGGAATCGAGATGGCAGGCGACCAGCACGATCGGCAGCGAAGGATCGCGGCCCGGCAGGTCCGCCACGACATTGCCCGAAGGCGCATTCGGGAACGGCTTGCCCATGAGCGTCAGATCGATCTGCATCGGCCCGGCCTTTCCGGCGGCCTGACGCTGCGCGATACGGGCGATCAGATCCGCATCCGGATTGGAGACAGCCCCGGCGGGAATCGGCGTCACGCCCTTCATCCACATCGTGGAGCCCGTATGCGGATCGCGATTGCTGTCCGTCCCGGCAGAACGAATGACAATACCCGCCGCGCCCTTCTGCGAAGCGATACTGGGCCCCTTGCGGCGCACGTCGCCATAAGGCCCGTAGCCCGATCCGTCCTGCGTGCGGCGCATGGCATGATCGACGAAAGCGATCTTACCCTTCAGGGCCCCCTCCGGCGCGGCTTCCAGTGCCGCAAGCGTCGGGAAATAGACCATCTCGGCCTTCAGCCCCTCTGCCGGCGTCGGCACTGAGTAACCCAGCGCGGTTATCGCCAGCGGCTGCTGGTAAGGCGCGGTCAGACGCGCATGTTCGGGCCCGCGCTGCCATGCAATGGTACGGAACGGTTCGATCTTCACATTGCTGAAACCCAGCGCCTTGAGCTTGGCCTCACCCCAGGCACGGGCTCGGGCCTCCGCTTCGGACCCGGCGATACGCGGCCCGATCTCGGTCGTCAGCCCTTCAACGATATCCCACGCGACCCCGCTGGCTTGCCGGGGCGTTGCGTTTACAGGCGTTGAGACGGAGATGGCGGTCAGGACGGCAGCGCCCAGCAGGCGAGCGAAAGAAGAGCGTGTCATGCCGCCGATATTTATCGCCCTTCGCTGAAAGGACAATGCCCCTCCCGAAGATCGAAGCGGTCGTTGACGATTGCCTCGTCTCCATTGGAAACGACTGCGAATGGAGCTCATGCCGCAGGATGCGACCAGTCGGGCTTCCCCTCGGACAGCGGCAGGGCATCCGACAGTTTTTCGGCCAGCGCCCCGTCGCGCTTCCCCGCCGCGCTCAACAGGCGCGCTACGCAGAGCGCCCTTGCCGCACCGGACATGGCCAGACAGCACTGCTAAAGGCATTCGCAATGCTGATCCTGCTGCGGTCAAGTTTTCCGGGGCAATCGCCCAGACCTTCCTGAGCCAGCGGCGGATCCGCGAGGCTGGGCAATTCCTCGGAATTCCGGGCCACTGCCGGAACCGCGTTCAGGCTTTGAACAGCCGCGAGCCCCACCAGCCCCCATGGTGGCAAACGCACAGAACCACTCATGAATCAGGGACTAAACAACTAGTTCCGCGTTTTCCCCCAGTCCGTCTTGCCGCGAAGACACGCCTTGGCCCGCCGCCGCCCTTGGCAATCCCCGCCCTGCCCTGTAGAGCGGCCCCAACTATCCAGACACGCCAGATTTTATCCAGAGGAACCCGATGGCCGCGCAATACGCCTATGTCATGAAGGGCATGACCAAGACTTTCCCCGGCGCCCAGAAACCGGTGCTTTCGAATATCAGCCTGCAGTTCTACCAAGGCGCCAAGATCGGCATCGTCGGCCCGAACGGCGCCGGCAAGTCCACCCTGATGAAGATCATGGCCGGTATCGACAAGGACTTCACCGGCGAAGCCTGGCCGGGCGAGAACATCACCGTCGGTTACCTCCCGCAGGAGCCGCAGCTTGATCCCACCAAGACCGTGCTCGAAAACGTCAAGGACGGTGCGCGCGAAGTGGCCGACATGGTCGACCGTTTCAATGCGATCTCGGCCGAAATGGGCGATCCGCAGGACGATACCGATTTCGACGCGCTCATGGAGGAAATGGGCGCGCTGCAGGACAAGATCGATGCGGTCGACGGCTGGACGCTCGACAACCAGCTCGAAGTCGCCATGGAAGCGCTGCGCTGCCCGCCGTCGGACTGGCCGGTGGAAAGCCTTTCCGGCGGTGAGAAGCGCCGCATCGCTCTCACCCGCCTGCTGATCCAGAAGCCGGACATCCTGCTGCTGGACGAACCGACCAACCACCTCGACGCGGAATCCGTAGACTGGCTGGAGAACCACCTCGCCGAATACCACGGCGCCGTCCTGATGATCACCCACGACCGCTACTTCCTCGACAACGTGGTGGGCTGGATCCTCGAACTCGACCGCGGGAAGTACTTCCCTTACGAAGGCAACTACTCGACCTACCTCGAAAAGAAGGCCAAGCGCCTGGAGCAGGAAGACCGCGAAGCCAGCGGCCGCCAGAAAGCGATCAAGGACGAGCTGGAGTGGATCCGCGCGGGTGTCAAAGGACGCCAGACCAAATCCAAGGCCCGTATCCGCAAGTTCGAGGAACTGCAGAACGCGCAGGACCAGCGTACTCCCGGCAAGGCGCAGATCGTCATCCAGGTGCCCGAGCGTCTGGGCGGCAAGGTCATCGAGGCCAAGGGGATTTCCAAGGCCTACGGCGACAAGCTGCTGTTCGAGGACCTATCGTTCATCCTGCCGCCGGGCGGCATCGTCGGCGTGATCGGCCCCAACGGCGCCGGCAAGTCCACGCTGTTCAAGATGCTCACCGGCCAGGAAACGCCGGACACGGGCGAGATAGAAATCGGCCAGACCGTGCACCTGGGCTATGTCGACCAGAACCGCGATCACCTGGACGACAAGCACAACGTCTGGGAGGAAATCTCGGACGGGCTCGACTACATGAAGGTCAACGGCCACGACATGTCGACGCGCGCCTATGTCGGCGCCTTCAACTTCAAGGGCCAGGACCAGCAGAAGAACGTCGGCAAGCTCTCCGGCGGTGAACGCAACCGCGTGCATCTCGCCAAGATGCTCAAGACCGGCGGCAACGTGCTGCTGCTCGACGAACCGACCAACGACCTCGACGTGGAAACGCTGGGCGCGCTGGAAGAGGCGATCGAGAACTTCGCGGGCTGCGCCGTGATCATCTCGCACGACCGCTTCTTCCTTGACCGTCTGGCCACGCATATCCTCGCGTTCGAGGGCAACAGCCATGTCGAATGGTTCGAAGGCAACTTCGAGGCCTACGAAGAAGACAAGCGCCGCCGTCTGGGCGATGCGGCAGACCGTCCCACAGCACTGGCCTACAAGAAGCTGACGCGCTGACACGCGAGACCCGTGTCCGGCGCCAGAACCTCGCACCGGACACGGGTCATTCACTCAAAGTAACAGTTTCATGAACAGAAGGACGCAATCCGGTTCACTTTCAGGTCAGCGCATCCGTTCTAGACCATAGTCAAGGATGAGCCGCGATCGCCGTGCGGCACGTCCGGTTTTTGGAGACCGGATATGGCAGACAGAAAGATCATGACAAGGGACACGTTACGCAGGGCCGCAGCCTGGAGCGTGATGGCCATAGCAGCCGCAACGCTTACAGCCCCAGGCCTTGCAGAAGCTGCCCCGCAGCAAGAGCGTGAGCAGCGGCACGCCTGGTCGGGTGATCGCGGGGAGCGCGCGCACAGGAGTTCACCCCCGCGGGTCAATCGCACAACAATGCGCAGCCCGTCCTCCGAACAGGCACGTCGCGAGCCCGGCCCGCCCGCAAGGAGCTGGTCCGGGGCGCGGCAGCCTATTGCAAACCAGCGTGAGAGCCGGCGCGATCAGCGCGGCAACGTCCGAGCGCCTGCAGTACGCACCGCCCAGCCTGCTACGGTTGGCCGTTCAGGCCATGACGACCGGAATCATGCCTGGAGGAATCCGGACCGGCGTACAGCCCGCGATCGCGATCAGCACCGAGACCGGAACCGGGACGACAGAACAAGATCCCCGCGCGACCGTGACCACTGGGAGCAGAATCGCGATCGCAACTACAGGGACCACGATAGCGACTACCGCCGTAATCATAACCGCAGCTGGAACCGCGACTACGCTTACCGCCACGACTATCGCAACCGGAACCGCCACACCTGGCGGAACGACTATCGCAACTGGAACCGCCACGCCTGGCGTAACGACCATCGCTACGACTGGCGCAGCTATCGTGCACGCCATCACTCAACCTACCGGACAGGCCGCTACTATGCGCCTTATTACGGATATTCCTACCGCCGCTTCGGCATCGGCATCAGGCTTGGTTCACTGTTCTACGGCAGCCGATACTGGATCAACGATCCCTGGCAATACCGGCTGCCTGCCGTCTACGGCCCCTACCGCTGGGTCCGCTACTACGACGATGTGCTGCTGGTGAATGTCTACACCGGCGAGGTGGTCGACGCGATCTACGACTTCTTCTGGTAAGCTGGCGCCGGGGCCGGAGCCGAACATCCCGGACACAAAGAGGGCCCTGGCGCTGCGGGGCCCTCTCTTGATTATCCGGCATCGTCAGCTCCGGCGCAGGAAAGGCACCATGCGCGCCATCGTATCGTCCCGGTCAAGGACCTGGTGCTTGAGCGCTCCGGCGACATGCAGGGCGATCAGGGCCAGCATGACGATGGCCAGGACTTCATGGCTTTCATGAAAAATGTCGCCAACGACCTGACTATCTCCTACCGGAAGCGGCGGCACGCCGAACAGGCCGAACCAGCTTATCGGCTTGCCCCAGCCAGAGGCCATACCCCAGCCGGTCAGCGGGATGACCAGCATCAGAACGTAGAACAGGCCGTGCGTCACTCTGGCGAGTGCCACTTCCCAGGCGGCAAGTGCAGCCGAAAGCGGCGGCGCCTTGTGCACCAGGCGCCAGACGATGCGGACAACGGTCAAAGCCAGAATCGTGAGACCGACGGCCTTATGATTGGCCATGATCTCCATTTTTTCGGCTTTGGGCATATCCTCCGCGATCCACGCCGCGGCGAAATTGAACGCGATGAGCAAGGCGATCAGCCAATGCAGCACGATGGCTACACGGGAATAGTACTGTGTTACCATGGCTCTACACCCCATAGGGAAGTTGCAGTCGGTGCCTGAATGTAGTCTCTTTCCCGGCAATGGAAACAGCGCGATTGATCGCGGCGAAAACTGACGTACTCTGCCCCTGCGATGACAGGCGTTGCCCATCCGGATTGCAGGGCTCTTGCCAGGATCGGTTCCGCCGTGCGCGAACGCTTGTCCGGCGATCCGATGGTGCGGCGTTTCCCCGAGGACAGAGTGGAGCTCTACACGGTGAAAAGCTTCCTCAAAGCCGAGGAATGCCTGCGCCTGATCGGCATGATCGATGCTGCCGCCTGCCCCTCCTGCCTGATCGACGAGACGCCGCCGCCCGGCTACCGCACCAGCTACTCCGGCGATATCGATGTGCAGGACGACACGGTGCGCACGCTCGACGAGCGGCTGGCGGCGCTGACCGGCCTGTCCCAGACTTGCGGCGAGCACGCGCAAGGGCAGCGCTACCGGTCCGGCCAATACTTCCTTGAACACTGCGACTGGTTCGATACCACAGCCACCTACTGGCGGCGTGAGCGGCGCAGCGGCGGACAGCGTAGCTGGACAGCGATGATCTACCTCAATGA
Organism: Novosphingobium sp.; assembly: GCA_037384205.1. Lineage (GTDB taxonomy): Bacteria > Pseudomonadota > Alphaproteobacteria > Sphingomonadales > Sphingomonadaceae > Novosphingobium. The sequence continues at coordinate 13,269 of JARROF010000009.1, forward strand.
TGTGGATGAAGGCGGGACGACCGATTTTACCCGCATCCGCCTCAGCGTGCCCCCCTCCGCCGGATGCCTTCTGCTCTGGAACAACGCCCAGCCGGACGGCACCCCCAACCCGTGGTCGATGCATGCCGCGCGGCCGGTAGTGCGCGGAGTAAAATACGTCGTCACCAAATGGTTCCGGACGCGAACCTGGCGGTAGACGGCGAACCACCAGCGCACGCCCGGCCGGGCGGCTCCCGATATCTCAGGCCGCCAGAGCCTCGGCGATCAGCTTGCGGGTTTCCGGCACGCCGTAAAGCGCGATGAAGCTGCCCATGCGCGGTCCCTGCGATGACCCCAGCAGCGTCTCGTAAAGCGCCTTGAACCAGTCGCGCAGCGTGGCGAAGCCGTAAGCCTCGTTCTTGCCGATCTCGTAGACGGTGTTCTGCAGCTCTTCCGCCGTGGTTTCCGGTCCGGCCGCGGCCAGTTTGGCATCGAGCGCCCTGAGCGCTTCCGCCTCGTTGGCCGCGGGCGCGCGGCGCACCAGCGTGGGCGCGATGAAATCGCGGTTCGTGGCCAACGCGGCCCGCACCAGTTCGCCCAGTTCGGGATGCGCTTCCGGCGTCGCCTCGGCCACATAGTTGCCCAGGTAGGACCAGACCTGCTCCGCCGTCGCCTCGGCACCGAGCACGCCGACAAGGTTGAGCAACAGCGAGAACGTCACCGGCAGCGTATCGCCAGCCCCGCCGCCTTCGCCATTGGCGCGCAGCAAGTGCCACACCGGATTGCCAAGCTGCTTGTCGAGCGCCTGCGCCGCCAGATTACCCCGGAACTGCCAGTATTCGTCGACAGCCTTGGGGATCACGCCGACATGGAGCTGCTTGGCGCTCTTCGGCTCGCGGAACAGATAGAAGCCCAGCGATTCCTCGGTGCCGTAGGTCAGCCACTGGTCGATGGTCAGGCCATTGCCCTTGGACTTGGAGATCTTCTCCCCGTTCTCGTCGAGGAACAGTTCGTAGATCAGGCCTTCGGGCTTACGCCCGCCGAGGATCTTCACGATCTTGCCCGATTGCGTGACCGAATCGGTCAGGTCCTTGCCGCACATTTCGTAGTCGACGTCCAGCGCGTACCAGCGCATCGCCCAGTCGACCTTCCACTGCAGCTTGGCCTGCCCGCCGAACACCGATTGCTCGACGGTCGAGCCGTCCGCATCAGTGAAGCGGATCATGCCGGTGGCCGGATCGAGAACTTCCACCGGAACCTGCAGCACCACGCCGCTGGTGGGCGAAACCGGCAGCACCGGCGAATAGGTCTTGCGCCGCTCCTCGCGCAGCGTAGGCAGCATGACGTCGAGGATCGCCTGATTGCATTCCAACACGCGCGTCAGCGCCGTGTCGAAAGCGCCCGAATTGTAGCGGTCGCTAGCCGAGACGAATGCGTAATCGAACCCGAAGCGGTCGAGAAACTCGCGCAGCTTTGCATTGTTGTGATACGCGAAGCTTTCGAACTTTCCGAAGGGATCGGGAATGCGCGTCAGCGGCTTGCCGAGATTGGCCGCCAGAAGCTGTGCATTGGGAATGTTGTCGGGCACCTTGCGCAGCCCGTCCATGTCGTCCGAGAAGGCGACAAGACGCGTAGGCGCGCCGCCGGTCAGCGCTTCGTAGGCGCGGCGGACCAGCGTGGTGCGCAGAACTTCCTGAAAAGTGCCGATATGCGGCAGGCCCGAGGGGCCATAGCCAGTCTCGAACAGCACAGGCTCACCGCCCGGTTTGCCTTGCGGGTAACGTTTGACTAGCTTCTGGGCTTCCTGGAAGGGCCAGGCCTTGGACACACGGGCGGCTTCGATCAGGGCATTGTCGGTCATAGCCGCGCTCTTTGGCGAATTGCGCGCGTTACGCAAGGGCGAAGCTGAATCTGGAACCGCCCGTCTCAAGAGACATGACGTGCAAAAGGCACCGAAAGGACTGAATACCCGTGAATTATATCGCAATCCTGAACACTGAAATCCAAGCGATGACACAGGCCTGCGTGCAGGCTCTTCCCGCGCTTGTCATCGCGCTGGCCATCATCGTGGCCACCTGGGCGCTGGCCCGCATGATGGCGCGCATCGTCCGCCGGATCACCGCGCACGCCCAGCTCCGCGACGATCTCCAGCAGTTGTCCGCCACGCTGGTACGGCTGCTCGTATGGATCTGCGGCGTTCTGATCGCTTTCACTGTGGCGATCCCCAGCTTCACGCCGGCAGGCGCTTTCGCCAGTCTGGGTGTCGGCGCTCTGGCCATCGGGTTTGCCTTTCAGGATATTTTCGAGAACTTTCTGGCGGGCGTGCTGATCATGCTGCGCGACAAGATGAACATCGGCGATGCCGTTACCTGCAGCGGCATTTCCGGAAAGGTGGAAAAGATCACCTTGCGCGAGACCCATGTCCGCCAGTTCTCGGGCGAACGTGTCTCCTACGACACCGACCTCGCCCACGCACAACAGGTGATCGAACAGGCCCTGCTGACAGTGGACGCGATCGACAAGGACAAGGGCACCGTCGTCTTCGCGCAGGAATTCAATGCCAGCTCCGTCGATTTCCTCGTTCAGTGGTGGAGCGACAGCGCGGCGCAGGACCTGCGCCTCACCAAGAGCCAGGTCATCTTCGCCATCAAGCAGGCGCTGGACGATGCCGGGATCGAGATTCCGTTCCCTTACGTCACCCACACCTTCAAGGAAGCGGTATCGTTCCAGCCCGCCGCCGCATAACCCGCAAACGCAAGAAAGCCCCGGAAGACCGCATGGTCCTCCAGGGCTTCTTCCGCAGGCTCCAACGCGCCTACTGCCAGGCCCATTCGTAAGTCAGCGGTGCCTCGCGGAAAGCGAAGCGGTCGAGATGGCGGGCGACGACATCGGTCAGCCGTTCCACCTCATCGCGGTCATCGCCGGTAATGGCGATGGCAATTCCCTCGCTGTCGGCCGCCATACGCGCCACCGCCGCAGGAAACGTCACCGTGCCGGTATCGCCATCCACCCCGGTTTCCAGCTTGTGGCTCCAGTGCTTGCACAGCTGGCGCACATACTTGCCGCCGTTTCCCGTCTTCACTCTGGCGGCAATGGTGCTCACGCTTCGATCCGTTCGATCTTGCGGGTAGCCTCGTCGATGGCATCGGCGATCTGCAGCACCAGATCCCGGTCGGCGCCATCGCGCGACAGGCGGTCGAACACCGACGTCTTGAGCGCATGCATCGCGCGGCGCACCGGCGCGGGATCAACCTTATCGCGGTGCTCGGCCAGAACCGTCAGCCGTGTCTTGAGGCTTTCCGCCTTTTCGGCATCGGTCTCGGCCTGCTGGCGGCCTTCGGCCGTTGCTTCATAGGATTTGCGGGCGCCGCCTTCCTCCACGACCGCGATCAGCCCCGCCTCCTCCATATAGGTAAGCGCCGGATAGACTACGCCCGGACTGGGGGCATATTCCCCGCCCGAAAGCGTTTCGATCTCACGGATCAGATCATAGCCGTGGCGCGGCGCCTCGACGATCAGCGCCAGCAGCAGCGTCTGCAATTCGGTCTGGTCGAACAGCCGCTTGCGCCGTCCGCCGCGCCCGCGGCCTCCGCCGCCCGGCCCGCCAAAGCCCATCCCCGGGGCCCCAAAACCCGGACCGCCGCCCGGAAAGCCGCCCGGAAAGCCTTCGCCGAAACCGCCGCGGCCGAAAGGACCGCGCGCCATGGCATGTTGGCCCCGACCGCCGCGCATTCCATGGAATGCGCCGCTCTGGAAATCTTCGTTACGGCCACCGCAGCGGCGGCCCTGCCTGTGATTGAACATCATGTTCCTCATGTGTGGATTCGCCTCATGTGCGATAGACATAAGATATATCTTAAATGATCTTAGACAAGTCTGAAATTGTATCAGCACGGATTTTACCGGGGGCTGGGCAGGACGGCGGCGTTTCCAATCGCGGCACCGATGCGTAAGAGATGTGAATGGCCGCCCTCTCCCTCCCTGCCCTCCACGCCAACCATGGCGGGTGCTGGCTGCGCGATGCGGAGACGACGCGCACGATCTCCCGGGGCGACGCGGTAACGGCGGCGGCCGATGCTCCGCTGCTGATCCTGAACGCGCCGCTGGTGGCGACACGGCTGGGCTATCCCGATCTGGCCGGACTGGACCTGCTGGAACTCTTCGCCTTCGTGCACCCCGCCCGCTTCGTGGTGCCGACCCCCAAGGGCCTCGCCCATGCGCTCGGGCTGACGGAACCGCAGGGCGACGCGGACGTGCCGCGCTTGCTGCAACAGGCGACGGAAGTCCTGCTGGATACGTGCGAATCCGCAGAGTGGCCGGAACGCGAGGGTGCATGGACGGCACTGCAATCGCTCGTGCGCATGCGCTGGCCCTGGGCCACGCTGCTCACTGGCCGCATCGCCAAGCCGCAGCGCGCGGAACGCTGGCTGTTCTCCCGCCTGCCCGAATGGGAGGAGAGTGCCGAACAGCCGCAGCCGCGCCAGATCATGCTGGACGAGGCGGACGTGCTCCACCGTCTCGAAGACCTGACAGGCGCCGGTGCCGAGCAGCGCCCCGGCCAGCGCGCTTATGCCGCCGAGGCCGCGCACGCCTTCGCGCCGCGCGAACGCTCCGGGCGCCCGCACCTGCTGCTGGCGCAGGCCGGAACCGGCATCGGCAAGACACTGGGCTATCTTGCCCCAGCCTCGCTGTGGAGCCGGCAGTCGGGCGGCACCGTCTGGGTCTCCACTTACACCAAGGCCCTGCAGCGGCAGCTACGGCAGGAAAGCCGCCGGGTCTGGCTGGAAGGAGGGCGCGTGGACGGAACGCAGCCTGTCGTCGTGCGCAAGGGGCGGGAAAACTACTTGTGCCTGCTCAATCTGGAAGACGCGCTGCAAGGCGGCTTCGCAGGCCGGGCCGCGATCCTGGCGCAACTGGTGGCGCGATGGGCCTCCTATTCGTGCGATGGGGACATGAACGGCGGCGACTTGCCCGGCTGGCTCGGCACCCTGTTCCGCCAGCGCGGCATCGCCTCGCTGACCGACCGGCGCGGCGAATGCGTCTATGCCGGGTGCCCGCACTACCGCAAATGCTTCATAGAACGCTCGGCACGGGCCAGCGCCGGGGCCGATCTGGTGATTGCCAACCATGCCCTCGTGATGGTCAATGCCGCACGCGGGCGGGACGCGGCGGCACGGCCCACCCGCATCGTGTTCGACGAAGGCCATCACGTGTTCGACGCCGCCGATTCCACCTTCGCCGTCGCACTGACCGGTGCGGAAACGATCGAACTGCGCCGCTGGGTAATCGGCCCGGAAAAGAACGCGCGCGGCCGCCGCCGGGGCCTCTCCGCCCGCCTCGCCGATATTGTCAGCTATGACGAGGCCGGGTCCAAGGCGATCACCGCCGCGCGCGCCGCCGCAGAGGCCCTGCCCGGCGATGGCTGGATGCAGCGGCTGGCCGAAGGCGCGCCCTGGGGGCCGCTCGAAGAGTTGCTCGCCGCCGTGCGCGCCACCGTCTATGCCCGCGACGAGAGCGGCGGGCAGGAAGCGGGCTATGGCCTCGAAACCGAAGCCTCCGGGCTTGACGGTGCCTTCGTCGAGACATCCGAAGCCGCGCGCTCGGCGCTGGCCGATCTGCGCCAGCCGCTCATGCGGCTCGGCCTGCGGCTGGAAGCCTTGCTCGAAGATCCGCCCGACTGGCTTGACGGCCAGGGCCGCGCACGCCTCGAAGGCGCGCGCCATTCGCTATCGTGGCGCATCGATCTGCTTTCCGCATGGGAAGCGCTGCTGACCCGCCTGGGCGGCCCGACCGATCCCGAATATGTCGACTGGCTCGCGGTGGAACGTTCGGAAGCCCGCGAATTCGATATCGGCATCCACCGCCGCTGGCTGGACCCGATGAAGCCCTTCGCGCACGTGGTGCTCGAACCTGCACACGGCGTGATCATGACATCCGCGACCCTGCGAGACGGCGATGACTGGGGCAAGGCCGTCGCCCGGTCCGGCGCGGGATACATCGATATCGCGCCGCAGCTCACGGCACAGGAAAGCCCGTTCAACTATGCCACGCAGGCCGAAGTGCTGATCGTCACCGATGTGCCGCGCGGCGATATTCCCGCACTGGCGGCGGCCTATGCGCGGCTGATCGAGGCGTCGCGCGGCGGTGTGCTCGGGCTGTTCACGGCGATCCGGCGCCTGCGTGCGGTACATGGCCGTATTGCCGACCGGCTCGCCCGCACCGGGCTGCCGCTCTATGCCCAGCATGTCGATCCGATCGATACCGGCACGCTGGTCGATATCTTCCGCGACGATCCCGCTGCATCGCTGCTCGGCACCGACGCCTTGCGAGACGGTGTGGACGTGCCCGGCCACTCGCTGCGGCTGGTGGTGATGGAGCAGGTACCCTGGCCGCGTCCCTCGATCCTCCACCGCGCCCGGCGCGTGGCGGGCGGCGGCTCGGCCTATGACGATTCGATCATCCGCGCCCGGCTGGCGCAGGCCTTCGGACGCCTGATCCGCAGCCGCGACGACCACGGCTATTTCGTGGTTCTCTCCTCCGCGTTCCCGTCGCGGCTGCTCAGTGCCTTTCCCGCAGGCACACCGGTCAGGCGGATTTCGCTGGAGGAGGCTTTACATCGCGTGTCCGGCCATGCTTCAGGAGTAACCACACCGGATCGTGAAAACACCCGCCATCCCTGACACCTCGCTGTTCCAGCGCCCCGCCCGAGAGTTGCCCGTCCGAATGAAGACCCTGGGAATTTTCCGCCATGCGAAATCGGACTGGAACGACGCGCGCCTGCGCGATTTCGACCGTCCACTGAACGACCGCGGGCGGAAAGGTGCAGCCGTCATGGGCAAGCACATTCGCGATCATGCCGTGGGCTGGAAGCGGGTGCTGGCCTCGCCTGCGGTGCGCGTTACCCAGACCATCGAACTGGCCTGCGAAGCTGCGGGCGAAACGCCGCCGATCACCTGGGACCGGCGAATCTACCTCGCAAACTCCGCCGCGCTGATGGACGTGCTGCGCGATCAGGCAGGCGATCCCGCCTCGATCATCCTGATCGGCCACAATCCGGGCCTTGAAGACCTGATCTTCGATCTCGTCCCCGATGATGGCAGCAGCCCGCTACGCGATATCGTCGAAGAGAAATTCCCGACCGCTGCCTATGCCGTGCTCGAACTCGATATTGATGACTGGTCAGACATCGGGGAGTGTTGCGGACGACTCATCCATCTCGTCCGCCCGCGCGACCTGGACCCGGCCCTTGGCCCTTCGGCCACAGGCTGAACCGCCTCAGGCTGCAGCGAGTGCTTCGGCCAAGCCCTGCCTGATCGCCACGAGACGTTCGCGAAGGGCTCCGCCGGAAACTGAAGTATCAATGGCCTGTGCAGGCGGTGCAGTATTATCCGTGATCGCCTTGCAAGCGCCGCGCAGCGTATAACCTTCACGATGAACCAGCCTATCGATCTCGGCAATCAGGGCGACATCCTGCGGCCGATAATACCGGCGTCCCCCACTGCGCTTGATCGGCTGCAACGCAGGAAACTGCTCTTCCCAATAGCGCAGAACATGCTGACGAATGCCAAGCGCCTGGGCCACCTCTCCGATCGTGCGCAAGGCGTCCGGTGCCTTGCCGTCATCGAAGTCGAAAATTCCGGGCAATTCTCTCACAGTGCCTCCGGCTGCTCACTGCATCCACGGCTATCAGGTTCCGACAATACGGTCCTTGAGCATCTGGCTGGCACGGAACGTCATGACCCGGCGCGGCGTAATCGGCACTTCCACGCCCGTTTTGGGATTGCGGCCAATGCGCTCCCCCTTATCGCGCAACAGGAATGTCCCGAAGCCCGATATCTTGACGTTCTCACCATCACTCAGGGCTGTCGTCATATGCTGGAGGATAGATTCCACCATCGCAAGTGACTCAGACCTGGAAAGCCCCAACTTCCTGTGAATGGCCTCGGCGATTTCCGCCCGCGTTAAAGTTTCTGTGGCGTGCATCAAGCCCGCTTTCCCCTTCGAGCACCAACCCCTTGATGCCCGATCATATGAAAAAGCAGGAAAAATGCAATGCTGGCAACGATCTTATACGCGTTAATGCACCACTAGCTCGGATCTACATTCGAATCAGGCTTGCGCCCCATGTAAATCCACCACCCATGGCCTCCAGCATGACAAGGTCGCCCTTGGCGATACGCCCGTCGCGAACCGCCTGATCGAGCGCCAGAGGAACCGAAGCAGCCGAAGTATTGGCATGCTGCCCCACCGTCATCACCATCTTTTCGGCAGGCATGCCGAGCTTCCTCGCCGTCGCATCCAGAATACGGGCATTGGCCTGATGCGGCACCAGCCAGTCGATGTCCGACGTCGTCAGGCCCGCCTCATCCAGCACTTCCTTCAGGACTTCCGCCAGATTTACGACAGCATGGCGAAAAACCTCACGGCCTTTCATCCGCAGCTTCCCGACCGTACCGGTTGTAGAAGGACCGCCGTCGACAAAGAGCAACTGGTTGTGAGCGCCATCGGCATGGAGACGGGTCGCCAAGACGCCGCGCGGCGCATCGCCGGACTGTTCCTGCGCTTCGAGCACGACAGCCCCGGCTCCGTCACCGAACAGAACGCAAGTCGTGCGGTCTTCCCAATCGAGGATACGGCTGAATGTCTCCGAACCGATCACCAGAGCACGCTTCGCCATGCCCGAACGCAGCATCGAGTCGGCAATGCCCAGTGCATAAAGGAAGCCCGAACATACGGCGGCCACGTCAAAGGCGATGCCGCCTCGGCAACCAAGGTTACTCTGAACGATCGTCGCGGTCGCCGGAAACGTCTGGTCCGGAGTCGCTGTACCCAGCACGATCAGGTCGATCGAAGAGGCTTCGATCCCTGCCGCCTCAATCGCATTCCTGGCGGATTCGGTGGCAAGGCTGGATGTGGTTTCGTCCGGCGCGGCGATATAACGGTTGGAAATACCGGTGCGCTCTACGATCCATTCATCACTGGTATCGACGCTTTCGGCGAGTTCGGCGTTGCTGACGGCGCGGCGCGGGAGAGCGGAGCCCGTCCCCAGAAGAACCGAACGAATCATCAGGCGCGCTCTTCCTGCGTGCGCGGCATGCGCCAGTTTTCCCCGCCCACTCGGGTAAGGTCGGCAGTGATGCGCTCGGTCACGTTTTCCTCCAGAAGCCGGGCGGTTACAGCCACGGCATTGGCCACTCCGGTGGCGTTCGCGCCACCATGGCTCTTCACGACAATGCCGTTCAGACCCAGGAAAACAGCGCCATTATGATTGTTGGGATCGAGATGATGCTTGAGCAGTTCTGTTGCCGGGCGCGAGATCAGGAAGCCGATCTTCGAACGCAGCGAACTGGAAAAACTACGGCGCAGCAAATCACCGACGAACCGCGCCGTACCTTCCACGGCCTTGAGCGCGATATTGCCGGAAAAGCCGTCGGTGACGACGACATCGACATCGCCTCGGCACATCTTGTCGGCTTCGGTAAAGCCGTCGAAGGAAATCGACAGGTCGTCTGCCGCCGTTTTTAGCGTGGCCGCCGCATCACGCAGCAGATCGGTACCCTTGATTTCTTCCGTGCCGATATTGAGAAGCCGCACGCGCGGCTCCTCGCGCCCGGTCGCAACGCGGGCATAGGCAGCCCCCATGATCGCGAACTGCACGAGATTGCGGCTGTCGCACTCGGTATTGGCACCAAGATCGAGCATGATGACGTCATTGTCGCCCAACGTCGGCAACAGCGCGGCCAGCGCCGGGCGGTTGATGCCCGGCATCGTGCGCAGCGTCAGCTTGGCAATAGCCATGAGCGCACCGGTATTGCCGGCGCTGACAGCCGCACCGGCATCGCCGCTTTTTACGGCTGCGATCGCACGCCCCATCGATGTCGTCTTGGCGCGACGAAGAGCCTGGCTAGGCTTGTCCTCGCCGCTGATGACGTCATCGGTGTGCAGGATTTCGGAGCTGGCCCGCAAGTTGGGGTGCTTTTCAAGCGCGGCCTTGATCCGCGTCTCGTCCCCCACCAGCAGGAACTTGAACTGGTCATGCCGGCGGCGCGCTAGCGCGGCGCCTTCGATCATGACGCGCACGCCCTCGTCGCCGCCCATCGCATCAACGGCGATACGCGGCAAACTCATGGGCTCTCTCCGAAACTCGTCTGCAGGTCTTAGATTTCGACCGCGACGATCTCACGGCCGTTATAATGGCCGCAAGCGTTGCAGAGATTGTGCGGACGCTTCAGTTCGCCGCAGTTCGGGCATTCGTGGAACGCTTCAACCTTGAGGGCATCATGGCTGCGGCGCATACCCCGGCGGGACGGGGTCGTTTTTCTCTTAGGGACAGCCATTTCGGCACCTGTTCCTGAAACTACGATTTGTCAAAAACGCCGCCAGTGACCGTTAGCGGACACGGCGGCTTGCGAAGGCGCGCCTATACCCGAATTTTCGCGAGTTGCAAGCCGTTCCTCCCTGCCTCATGTACGCGCCCGCCATAGGGGAGATCAATTTCCATGATTCTGCAGACCACTCTCAGCCTTGCCGCAGCCGCCGCCGTGATGAACATCTGGCTGGCCATTCGCACTGGCAAGCTTCGGTACAATGCCAAGATATTGCACGGGGACGGCGGCCATGCGCTGCTGATGCAGCGCATGCGCGCGCAAGCGAACTTCATAGAGAACACACCCTTCGTGCTTATTCTGGTCGCCGCGATCGAAATGACCGGCAAGGGCGGCTCATGGCTCGCCATTGCCGGATCAGTCTATCTGCTCGCTCGTATCAGTCACGCATTCGGCATGGACAGGACGGATTCGAATCCGTTGCGTGCCGCCGGATTTCTGGTCACGGTGCTGACACTGGTGGGCCTGTCCGCCGTGGCCGTGCTGATCGCCCTCGGACGGTTCTAGGACGGAAGGCCCCGGGATAGCGTCGCATCACTGACATAGGGGTTCGTGCGGCGCTCATCCCCAAACGTGCTCACGGGCCCATGCCCCGGCACGAACGTCACATCGTCCCCCAGCGGCCAGAGCTTCTGCGTAATCGAATCCACCAGATCCCGAAGATTGCCGCGCGGGAAATCCCAGCGCCCGATTCCGCCCTGGAACAGCACATCGCCGACCATGGCGAACTGGCTGGGCGCATGATGGAACACGACGTGGCCCGGCGTGTGGCCCGGGCAATGCAGCACGTCGATTTCCAGTTCGCCCACAGTGACTTTGTCACCCTGTTCCAGCCAGCGGTCAGGCTCAAAGGTATGCGCTTCCATGTTCCAGCGCGGTCCGTCATCATCGAGTTGGGCGATCCAGAACCGGTCCTCTTCCTGTGGCCCTTCGATGGGTACGCCCATCTCCTTCGCCAGCACACCCGCCTGCCCGCAGTGATCCAGATGCCCGTGCGTGACGAGAATTTTCTCCAGCGTCACGCCCGTCGTCTCAAGCGCCTGCTTCAACTTGGGTAAATCCCCGCCGGGATCGACAAACGCGCCGCGCATCGTCTTCGTACACCACAGGAGCGAACAGTTCTGCTGGAGCGGCGTGACGGGAATAATGCCGACGCGCATGGGCTGGGAAGTCACGGTCATGTAAGTCGAAATGGCGGCAGGGCTCGGCGAATGCAACCATCCAGACGTCAGGCGAACGTCAGATGCGCCCGCCCTTCCAGACCACACGGCCAATCATCTGCACGTCTCCGGGCTTGCATTCGATAGGCCGATAGGCGGGATTATCGCTGACGAGCACGACGACACCGGGGCGGCCGGTATCCAGACGCTTGACCAGAAGATTCTCCTCCAGACGCACAACATGGATGCCATCGCGCAGCGTACCGACACGGCGATCGACGAGAATCTCATCCCCATCGCGCAAAGTCGGCTCCATCGAATCGCCCGTGACGGCAATCGTGGAGAGGGCATCGGCCTGCAGCCCCATCGCCCGCAACCAGCGCACGGAAAACCGTAGCGCATCAAATGCCTCCTCCGCGCCTGGAAAAGCCCCCTGCCCGGCCGACGCACCGACCGTGAGCCGCGGAACATCGACCCAGTTGCCTTCTTCCACACTGTGGTATTTATCCTTCGGCGCGCCCAGTTCAGCCTCATCCACACCGAAGAAACGCGCCAGTGTCGCCCGATCGGTCTCTTCCAGTTTGCGCGGGCTGCCCTTGTACAGAAACTGGTGAAGATAGCTTCCGTTCTTGCCGATCATGCGGGAAAGCCTCGCCAGACTGACCTTTCGCGCCTCAGCCAGCGCGGCCAGATTCCGGCGGGGATCGAAGCTTTCCATCTTGTAATGGATAGATGAAAGAAATTTCCTAGACAAGTAGGATTTCTATTGGAACATTTAGAGAACAAACACACCTGGACTCATCGAAAGGACCTGCCCAGATGCTCCTGCGCCAGATCGAGCGCTTCCTGCGCAAAACGGACATGCCCAGCGCCAAATTCGGACGACTCGCTGCACACGATCCTCGTTTCGTGTTCGATTTGCGTAATGGCCGGATCCCGCGCGAAACCACGGCAGCACGCATCGAGAGCTTCATGGCCGACTATCTCGCAAACGCCGGGGAGAACTGCCATGCTTAGTAACCCGACCAACAGGAATGCTGCCCCGGTCCGTCAGCGAGGCCTTTGGGCCCGGCTGCTCACCGATATCCTCCATCTTTCCGGGACAGATGCCGAATTCCTGCATCACGCCGAGCGCCCCTGGTCCAGCGCCACGTTCTCAGGGTCGCGTCACACCATCGTGCTCGCTTTCCGTGGCGCTGAGGCCGTGCGGCAAGGCGAGGTCTTCGCAAATTCCCTGCCCGATCACGAGTTCTCGATTCCCGGCCATCTCGTCGCCGACGCAGCAGTTGTGTCTGTCATGCACGAGACCGTACCGGTTCCCCACATGACCGTGGAAACCCAGATGCTTCTGCTGGAAGACGTGTGATGACCGCACCGTTCCCAACCCCGCTCCCATCAAGGATGAGGGTTGGGAAACAGGCATGAAAGAAAAGCCGTCACGCCCTGCGAAAGGCGCATCATAGCGATTTGGACAGATCCTTGATCTCTACGTTCAGGATGCGGTCGTTCTCGGAATAGTCCACGGGGCAATCGATCAGGTGGACACCCGGCGTATCGCGGCAATGTGCCAACAATTCCTTCAGGTGCACCGCGCTTTGGACACGGTATCCGTTGGCCCCATAACTCTGCGCATACTGAACGAAATCCGGATTGCCGTAAGTCAAGCCGAAGTCCTTGAACCCCATGTTCGCCTGCTTCCAGCGGATCATGCCATAGGCGCTGTCGTTGAGGATCAGAACCGTCAGGTTGAGGCCCAGACGAACCGCTGTCTCCAGTTCCTGACTGTTCATCATGAACCCGCCGTCGCCGCAGATCGCAAAGACCTTACGCTCCGGATAGACCATCGCACTGGCCATCGCCGATGGCAGGCCTGCCCCCATCGTCGCCAGCGCGTTGTCGAGCAGCACCGTGTTCGGCTTGCAGGCACAATAGCCGCGCGCGAACCAGATCTTGTAAACCCCGTTGTCGAGACAGACGATAGCGTCGTCAGGCAACGCGTCGCGAACCTGCTGTACGAGGTGCGGCGGGAAAATCGGGAAACGCTCGTCTCCGGCCAGCTTGGCCGTATGGTCGACTTCCGCCTTACGATAGCGCAGCATAGCGGCGGAATCCCACTGCGGCGAAGGCGTAACCGCTTCCTTGATCTGCCAGACGGCATTGGCGATATCGCCGATCACCTCGATCTGCGGGAAATAGACCGGATCGACTTCGGCCGTCTTGGTCGAAACGTGGACGATCACGCGATCATTGCGCGACCCGTCATTGTGCATGAAGAACGGCGGCTTTTCGATCACATCGTGACCGATGTTGAAGATGCAGTCGGAATCCTCGATCGCGCGGTGCACGAAATCACCCGCAGACAGCGCCGCGCAGCCGAGGAACCGCGGATGCCGCTCGTCAATCACGCCCTTGCCGAGCTGGGTGGTGACGAAAGGAATACCTGTCTTCTCAACGAATTCGCCCAGCATCTTGCTGGTCATCTTGCGATTGGCGCCGGCACCGATGACCAGAAGCGGCCGCTTCGCCTTCTCCAGCGCCTCGACAGCCTGCACGATGGACTTGATGTCCGCTGTCGGCCGGCGAACGGCGGAGCGCGCGACCGGACGCGAATCGGTGTATTCGTCGGCCACGTCCTCCGGCAGTTCGATATGGGTGGCGCCCGGCTTTTCCTCCTCGGCGATGCGGAAGGCCTCTCGCAGGCGGCTGGGAATGTTGTCGGACGAGGCCATCTGATGCGCGTACTTGGTGATCGGCTGCATCATCGAGACGACGTCAAGGATCTGGAAACGGCCCTGCTTGGATTTCTTGATCGGCTTCTGGCCGGTGATCATCAGGATCGGCATGCCGCCCAGCGTGGCATAGGCGGCCGCTGTAACCAGATTGGTCGCGCCGGGCCCCAGCGTCGAAAGGCACACGCCGGTCTTGCCGGTATGGCGGCCATAGGTCGCGGCCATGAAACCCGCGCCCTGTTCATGGCGTGTAAGTACCAGCCTGATCTGATCCGAACGCGAAAGTGAATCCAGCAAGTCCAGATTTTCCTCCCCCGGAACGCCGAAAATATATTCGACACCTTCCTGCTCAAGGCACTGGATAAACAAGTCCGATGCTTTGATCTTGTCTGCTTCCGCCACGATTGTGCTCCCATCTCCTGTTGTCTCAGGGGTAGCAGCTGAACGCTGTTTTCATAGCGGGAAATACGCAGTTCGATGGAAATACCGCGACGATAGACCCAAATTCGCAGAATTGACTAATACCCGCGATCGAGATCGACCCTATGCAGCAACGGCCTGCCCTGCTCGAACCGCGCAAGATTTTCCAGAAAACGTGCAGCTCCGCGTGCGAAAAGCGCATCCTGCGCACGCCCTGACAGATGCATCGAGATGTGAACGTTCTCTCGCGACCAGAGCGGGTGTTCCGCCGGCAAGGGTTCGGGATCGGTCACGTCCAGAAACGCGCCGCCCAGATGCCGCGAGTCGATGGCCGAGAGGAGCGCGTCCTGATCGAGTACGGTTCCCCGCGCGAAATTCATAAGCACGGCCCCCGGCTTCATCGCCGCCATTTCGGCAGCGCCGAACATATGCCTCGTCTCGGGCGTCGACGGCACGATCAGGATCACCCAATCGAACTGCCCCAACGCGGCGCGCCATTGCCCGCTGCCGAGTTCCCCTGCCCCCGGATGGCGCCGGGCCATGGTCACCCGCGAGCCGAACGCCAGCAGAATGTCCTGAATACGACGGCCGATTTCCCCGGCACCGATGATGAGCACTTCGGCGCCGCTCAGTTCCATCTTGCCGGGAGGCTCGGAAAGCCATTCATGGCGTTCCTGCGCACGCACCACCTCGCGCCAGCCCTTGGCCATGCCCAGCATCCCCAGCAATGCGAATTCGGCCACGCTCTGGGCGTGAATGCCCGCCCCATTTGTCAAGGTAACGCCGCGTTCACGGAAGACGTCCAGCGGCAGCCAGTCCACGCCGGAGGACATGGCATTGTACCAGCGCAGCTTTGTCATGCGAGCAATCGCTTCGGCCGCCCGAGCGGGCCAGATCATGTCCAGCCATGCCACATCGGCCTGCGGGGCCAGATCCAGCAGGTCTTTCTGATTTTCGAACCAGAGCAACTCCACGCCGCCCCCAGTCTTGCCCTCGACCATAGGACGGGCACTGGCATTGAGCAGAGCGACCGTCATTGCTGAGCGCCGTAAACGCCCGCCATGGGCGGCCGGTGCAGGCACTGAGCGAAGCTGAACGGCCGCGTGACAAGCGGCGCTACGCTGCGCGCATCCTGATGACGCACGTTCATCAACACCACTTCTCCTTCGGGCAGTACGCGCGAGGGCACTGCGGCTAGCAGCGCGCGCCCTTCTTCAAGCCACACGGCGGCAAAACGCCGGACATCGTCCTCGCCCGCACCAGACGGCAAGCGCAAAGGCTCTGCATCGATCATGGTCCAGCCCAGAACGAAATCCTCCGCAATCCCGGAAAGGTCCTGCGGTTGATAGCGCAGCGCGATCAGGACCGCGAGGGCGGCGTCGGATGCGAAGTTCACCACCGGCCATCCCGCCGGTGTATAGCGCCCGCCGAACAGCTGCGCGCCTGCGCCGTCGAGCGCCACATGGCCCGCGCGGCACAGGCGCCAGAGCTTCATCCCAGCTTCCATTCCCAGCCGAGCGGATCGCCATCCATCACCTCGACGCCCTTTTCCGCGAGTTCATCGCGCAAGGCATCGGACGCCGCGAAGTCCTTGTCCGCGCGGGCCTGCTTGCGGCGCTCCAGCACGTCCTCGATCTCCGCCTCGGTGATCTCGACGCCTTTGGGCTTGAGGCGCAGGTCCGCGCGGCCGGTGCCGAACAGGTCCAGTCCCAGAACCGAGTCCATCGATTCCACCGCGGCCCGCTTGGCGGCGGGATCGACCTTCTTGGCCGCCAGCACGTCTTCCAGCGCGGTCAGCGCGACAGGAGTATTGAGATCCTCGCCGATGGCCTTTTCGAAGGCTTCCAGCATCGGCATCAGCTTAGGATGGCGCGCTTCCCCCGGCGCCACGTCCTTGAGCCGCCCGGCCGCCATGATCATGCGCTTGAGCCGGGTCAGCGCGGCGCCCAGCCCTTCCCAGCTGAATTCCAGCTCGCTGCGGTAATGTGCCTGCAGGCACATCATCCGGTAGGCCAGCGGGTGGTAGCCCTTGTCGATCAGCAGTTGCAGCCGCAGGAACTCGCCCGAGGACTTGCTCATCTTGCCCGAACGCTCGACCAGGAAGTTGTTGTGCATCCACACCCGCGCGCCCGAATTGGCAGGCACATCGAGGCAGCAAGGGTCTCCGGGCTTGCAGCAGAAGGCCTGGTTCTGCGCGATTTCGTTGGGATGGTGGATCTCGCGGTGGTCGATGCCGCCGGTGTGGATATCGAACGGAAAGCCCAGCAGGTCGCCCGACATCACCGAACATTCGAGATGCCAGCCCGGCGCGCCCTTGCCCCAGGGCGAATCCCATTCCATCTGGCGTTTCTCGCCCGGCGGGGTCTTGCGCCAGATCGCGAAGTCGGCGCCATTGCGCTTGCCTTCCACCGCCTCGATGCGGCCTTCGCCTTCCTCGGTCACGGCGCGGGCGAGACGGCCATAGTCCGCCACCGTCGACACATCGAAGTAGAGGCCGCTGTCCAGCTCGTAGCAGTGCCTGTCCGCGATCGACTTCGCGAAGTCGATCATCTGCGGCACATAGTCGGTCGCGATCGACCATTTGGCGGGCTGGCGGATGTTGAGCGCCTTGATGTCCGCCCAGTAGGCCTCGGTGTAATGTTTCGCGATGTCCCAGATCGACTGTGCCTGCTGGCGCGCCATCTTTTCCATCTTGTCCTCACCCGCATCGGCATCGTCGGTGAGATGGCCAACGTCCGTGATGTTGATGACGTGGGTGAGCTTGTAGCCCTTGTGGCTCAGCGTGCGCCCCAGCACGTCGGCAAAGACATAGGCGCGCATGTTGCCGATATGCGGGTAATTGTAGACCGTCGGCCCGCAGCTATAGACACGCGCCTCGCCCTCGTGGACGGGCTGGAACGGCTCAAGCTGGCGGGTCAGGCTGTTGAACAGCGTGAGTGCGGGCGTATCGGTCATAGCCACGCGGCATTAGGCAGCGCGCGGTTTCAGTCAAGCCGCGTAGGCGAACATCAGCAAGGCCACGCCGAGCGTGATGAGCACGAAGCCCGCCCACTCGCGCGCGGTCAGCCAGCGGCCCGAGACATAGCGCGAGACCAGCGCGACCACCGGCATTTCGATCAGCGCCAGCGTGCGGACATTGGCCGCGATCGTCAGCGAAACGGAAATGAACCAGCCTGCCGACGCCAGGGCTCCCAACGCTCCGGCGGCCACGCTCAGCCGCCATTCGCGCAGCGACCCCCAGAAGCCCTGGGCATCCTTCACCACGAACCACACCACCAGCGTCGCCGTCTGGATCGCCAGCGAAACCACCAGCATGACCAGGCTGCGCATCATGAACGTGCCCTGGGGAACGGAATCGATCGAGGCCCGGAAACAGATCGTGGTCAGTCCGAACAGCGCACCGCTGGCAACGCCAACCGCCAGCGGTTTCCACTCCGCCAGCTTCGCCGCGTCATCACCTGCGCGCAGCGAAGCCATCACCACCCCGACCGTCACGACCAGCACCGCGATCCAGCCCAGCCAGGGCAGCCGGTCCCCGATCAGCACGAAACCCAGCAGGGCCACCGTGACCGGCTCGGTCTTGATATAGGCATAGGCCACGCCAAAATCGCGCTTGCCCATGACCACCAGCATCAGCGCGGTCGCGACGATCTGGGTGACCGATCCGGCGAACGACCACGCCAGCGCATGCGCCGGAAGGGCGGGAAGCCGGGACGGGACAAGGGCCAGATAGATCGCGAGCAATATCGCCGCGACGGGCAGACCGTAAACGAAACGCACTTGCGTGCCGCCGATCGTGCCGATCCTCGCGCTCAGGCGCGACTGCAGCGCATTGCGGAACACTTGCGCCATGGCCGCGGCCAGCGTGAACGGCACCCAGAGAAAGGATGCGTCATTCATCCCTTCTCCCCCACGGTGGCAACCCGGCGGTCAGAACCCAAGAAAGCGCACCTGTTCGTCCAGAGGAATGCGCTCGCGTTCAAAATTGTTCACCGGGGCGTCGGCCTGACGATAGCCGATCGAAAGCCCGCAGAACAGGATATGCGTCTCGTCCGAAACGCCGATGTGATCCTTGATCAGCCGGGCATAGAGCGCCATCCATTCCTGCGGGCAGGAATCGAGGCCTTCCTCGCGCAGCAGCAGCATGATGGTCTGCAGCCACATGCCCACGTCGGACCATTGCGGCGCTTCCATGAAGCGCTCGAAATAGCAGACCAGCAGGGCCGGCGCGCCGAACGAGGTGACGTTCGAACGCGCAAAATCCTGGCGCCCTTGCTTGTCATCGCGCCCGATCCCCAGGGCACCATACATGGTCGCCCCCAGCGATTGCAGGCGCGCGAGATGGCCGGGCGACTGGTTGGGCGCGGACCAGTTGTATTCCGCCGGGTCCTGGGGGTCGCTGGCCAGCATCTTTTCCTGCAGGGCCCGCAGCGGTTCGCCGGTCAGGACCGTGGCCTGCCACGGCTGGAAATTGCAGCCCGAAGGCGCCATGCGCGCCCGGTCAAGCACCCGGCGCAGGGTCTCAAGGCTGACGGGCTCTTGCGTGAAAGCCCTGATCGAGCGGCGGGTTACAACGGCTTCGGCAACATTCATCGACATTTCCCATGCGCTTCGAAGGATGAAATCGGGAACGGCAATCTGACATTCCGGCGAACAATTCAATACCGGTCAGTATAATTAACCCGGCTACCCCTCACTCTTCGTCGAAAAGGCCGGCAAGCTGCTCGATCATAGTGCCGCCAAGCTGCTCGACATCCATGATCGTCACCGCGCGGCGGTAATAGCGGGTAACGTCGTGGCCGATACCGATGGCGACAAGCTGGACCGGCGATTTCTCCTCGATCCACTCGATAACCTTGCGCAAGTGCGCTTCGAGATACCCCGCCGAGTTCACCGACAGCGTCGAATCGTCCACCGGCGCACCATCGGAAATGACCATCAGGATACGGCGATCCTCCGGCCGGGCCAGCATGCGGCCATGCGCCCAGAGCAGCGCTTCGCCATCGATGTTTTCCTTGAGCAGCCCTTCGCGCATCATCAGGCCCAGGTTCTTGCGCGCGCGGCGCCAGGGCTCATCGGCCTGCTTGTAGACGATGTGCCGCAAGTCGTTGAGGCGCCCGGGATGTGCCGGCTTGCCGTTGGCCAGCCAGGTCTCGCGGCTCTGCCCGCCCTTCCAGGCGCGCGTGGTGAAACCGAGAATCTCGACTTTCACGCCGCAGCGTTCCAGCGTGCGGGCCAGCACGTCGGCGCTGATCGCGGCGATCGAGATCGGCCGCCCGCGCATCGAGCCCGAATTGTCGAGCAGCAGCGTGACGACCGTATCCTTGAACTCGACGTCGCGCTCCACCTTGTAGGACAGCGACTGCCCCGGCGAGACGACCACGCGCGCCAGCCGTGCGGCATCGAGCAGGCCCTCTTCCTGATCGAAATCCCACGAGCGGCTCTGCTGGGCCATCAGGCGGCGCTGCAGCCGGTTGGCGAGCCGGGTGACGACGCCCTGAAGCCCCTTGAGCTGCGCATCGAGATAGGAGCGCAGCCGCGTCAGCTCTTCCTCGTCGCACAAGTCGGCGGCGCCTACGATTTCGTCGAACGCCCCGGTGAAAACCTTGTAGTCGAAGCCTTCGGGAATATCGGTCCACGGGCGGTTGGGGCGCACGGGCATCATACCCTCCTCGCCCTCTTCGCCTTCCTGGCCCTCCTCCATATCGTCGGAGGCTTCGCCTTCGGACTCGCTTTCGCCCTCATCCTCGCCTTGCGAGGGTTCGGCAGCCATTTCCGAGGGCTGCTGCTCCTTGCCGGACTCGTCGCCCTCCTGCTCTTCCTCGGTCTCCTCGTCGCCGTCCATGTCGTCGGCCTGATCAGCCTCCTGCTGGACATCCTCGGCGCGAGTCAGTTCGAGGTGTTCAAGCATGTCAAGCGTAAGGTTCTGAAATGCCTTCTGGTCCTCCAGCGAGGACGCCAGCGCTTCGAAATCGGCGCCGGCCTTGTCCTCGATCCACGAGCGGACCATGTCGACGCCCACTCGCGCCTCGGCCGGAACCGGCTGGCCGGTCAAATGCTCGCGCAGCATCAGTGCCAGCGCTGACTGCACCGGCACGCTGTCGGGCGCTTCGGCCCTGGCAATCGGATCGGAAGCGATGCGCGCCATCAGCGCTGCATCGAGATTGTCGCGCATGCCCGGATAGGCATTGGCCCCCAACGC
The DNA here is from genome assembly GCA_037384205.1 of Novosphingobium sp. Lineage (GTDB taxonomy): Bacteria > Pseudomonadota > Alphaproteobacteria > Sphingomonadales > Sphingomonadaceae > Novosphingobium. Next base: position 34,144 of record JARROF010000009.1, read on the forward strand.
TTCGTACCGGACCATCTCCACCGCATCGTAGCAAGCGCGCGCAGAAGGTTCGGACGGGGCATGACGCATATGCAGCGCATCGCTGTGATGGCGCATCTTGAGCGCGAAGCTGTCGGCATAGCCGCGTGCCTGCATCGCCGCCCCGCGCGGCAGGCTGCGTCCCGGCATCGGCACGCGAAAGACATTGCCCGATGCACTGGGGGCGTCGGCCGTCCAGTTGACCTCGATTTCATTGTCATGAGCAATGGCGCGGCTGGCACCTGTTAACACCGACTTGAAGCGGTCTGCGGGAGATTCGTCTGACATTGCCGAAGTGCCTAGCGCATCGGTGCGACCGGCTCAAATGGGCGATATACAAAGAGCATACTCATAGCCCCTCCCCAAGGGGCTTCGACAAGTCCGGCCTGAGCGGACCGAAAGGGAGTTGCCTCTTCCCGCTCACGCAGAGCCTGTCGAAGGATGTAGCGCATAATCAGATCGTCTGGCCGGTCTTGGCCCAATCGGCCAGGAAGCCCTCAATGCCCTTGTCGGTCAACACATGCTTGACCAGCCCCTTGATGACGGCGGGCGGCGCCGTCATCACGTCGGCGCCGATCTTCGCAGCTTCCAGCACATGAGTCGCATGGCGGATGGAAGCCGCCAGAATCTCGGTCTCGAAGGCATAGTTGTCGTAGATCAGACGGATATCGCTGATCAGGTCCATCCCATTGAAGCCATTGTCATCATGGCGGCCGATAAAGGGCGAAACGAAGGTCGCGCCCGCCTTGGCGGCCAGCAGCGCCTGATTGGCTGAGAAGCACAGGGTCACATTGACCATGGTGCCATCGGACGTGAGCTTGCGGCAGGTCTTGAGGCCATCGATCGTAAGCGGCACCTTGATACACACGTTGTCCGCGATCTTGCGCAGCACTTCGGCCTCGCGCATCATCCCTTCATGGTCGAGTGCAATGACTTCGGCCGAAACGGGGCCGTGCGTGATCGTGCAGATTTCCCGCGTAACTTCCATGAAGTCCCGGCCCGACTTGGCGATCAATGAGGGGTTGGTGGTGACACCATCGAGCAGGCCGGTTGCGGCCAGTTCCTTGATGTCTTCGATCTCGGCGGTGTCAGCGAAAAATTTCATGGTGCAATCCTGATTGGCGATTCTGCGCAGCGCTATAGGGAAGCGGCTCCCGTGCGGCTAGGGCGTGATGAGCAAGGCCCCTCCCCCGTTCGTCCCGAGCGAAGTCGAGGGACCGGTTCGGGCGTAGCCGAGAACCTGCACCGTCGCGGACCTCGGTTCCGCTCGGGACGAAGGGATGTGCTGTTATACAAGATGCGCTGGGCCAGACGTCCCGCACGCCGCTGATCCCCAGCCCAGAACGCACACCGCCTTCCCGCACCGCCACCCCGATGCCTATATGCCCTTGAGATGAAACGTGTCCGACTCCTTGTCTTCAATGCCGCGCTGGGCGTTCTCGACTATCGCGTGCCCGAGGGCATGGCCATCGAGTACGGTTCGGTCGTCATTGCGCCGCTCGGGCCGCGCCAGGTGCTGGGCGTGGTGTGGGAGGCAGACCACCTGAGCGCACAGGACGTACCCGAATCGAAGCTGCGCCCGCTGCTCGAAGTGCTGCCGGTACCGCCCATGCCTGCGCAGCTCCGGCGGCTGATCGAATGGACGGCGGACTACTACTGCGCCCCGCTCTCTTCCGTAGCGCGCATGGCGCTCGGCAGTATGGCGGCACTGCGCGGCGGCGGCACGACCACCGAATACCGCCTGACCGGCGCCGAACCCGCGCGCCTCACCCCCCAGCGCGCCGTCGCGCTCGATGCCTTGCAGGGCGAACAGGCCTCGATCCGCGAACTGGCCGAACTGGCCAGCGTGTCCGAAGGCGTGCTGCGCGGCATGGTCGGCGCCGGGCTGCTGGAGCCGGTGACGGTCGATCTCGACCGCCCCTACCCCCGCGCCCGGCCCGAATTCGCCGCTCCGCAATTGAGCGAGGCCCAGCAGGCCGCAGCGGACACCTTTATCGCCGCCGTGCGCGAACATCACTTCGCGCCTTTCCTGCTCGATGGCGTGACCGGGTCGGGCAAGACCGAATGCTATTTCGAAGCCGTGGCCGAAGCGCTGCGGCGGAACCGGCAGGTTCTGGTGCTGCTGCCCGAGATTGCGCTCACCGAAAACTTCCTGCGCCGCTTCGAGCAGCGCTTCGGCGTACCGCCGGTGCTGTGGCACTCCTCGCTCAAGTCCAGCGAGCGGCGGCGGGCATGGCGGGCGATTGTCCGAGGCGAAGCCCAGGTCGTGGTCGGCGCCCGCTCCTCGCTGTTCCTGCCTTATGCCAATCTCGGGCTGATCGTCGTAGACGAAGCGCACGAGGTGTCATTCAAGCAGGATGACGGCGTGCGCTATAACGCCCGCGACGTGGCCGTGATCCGCGCCAAGTTCGAAGCGATCCCGGTGGTGCTCGCCAGCGCCACGCCCGCGCTCGAATCGATGCATCTGGCCGAAGCGGGTATCTATAAAAAGATCGAACTGCCCGACCGTTTCGGCGGCGCCATGCTGCCCGACATCCGCATTGTCGACTTGCGCCAGGAACCGCCCGAGCGCGGTCACTGGATCGCGCCCCGGCTGGTCGAGGAAATGAAAGAGCGGCTGGCACGCGGCGAACAGTCGTTGCTGTTCCTCAACCGGCGCGGCTATGCCCCGCTGACACTGTGCCGGAACTGCGGCTACCGCTTCCAGTGCCCCAACTGCACCGCCTGGCTGGTGGAGCACCGCTTTTCCAGGCGCCTGGCCTGCCACCACTGCGGCCACGAAGTGCCCGTGCCCGAGGCCTGCCCCGAATGCGGCACCGCCGATTGCCTTGTCCCCTGCGGCCCGGGGGTGGAGCGCATTGCCGACGAAGTGGCCGAAGTGCTGCCCGAAGCGCGCACCGCGCTGGTCACGTCGGACACGATGAACAATCCCGAGGCGATCGGCGAATTCGTCGCCATGGCCGAAAGCGGCGCGATCGACGTGATCATCGGCACCCAGCTCGTCACCAAAGGCTACCACTTCCCCGAACTGACGCTGGTGGGCGTGATCGATGCCGATCTTGGCCTCGAAGGCGGGGACTTGCGGGCAGCGGAGCGGACCTATCAACAAATCGCGCAGGTCGAGGGCCGCGCAGGCCGCGGCGAGAAGCCCGGCGAAGTGCTGATCCAGACGCGCCACCCCGAAGCCGCCGTGATCGCCGCTCTGGCCAATGGCGACCGCGATGCCTTCTACGCGGCCGAAACCGAAGCCCGGCGCGATGCGGGCGCGCCCCCGTTCGGGCGCTGGGCCGCGATCATCGTCAGTTCGGAAGACCAGGCCGAAGCCCTCGCCGCCGCTCGCGCCATCGGCGGCACCGCGCCCAACCTGCCCGACATGCTGGTGCTCGGCCCCGCACCCGCCCCGCTATCGCTGCTGCGCGGGCGCCACCGCTTCCGCCTGCTGATCAACGCCCGCCGCTCGGCCGAACTGCAAAAGGCCCTGCGCGCCTGGCTGGAGCCGCTGCAGTTCCCGAAAGGCGTACGCGTCCATATCGACGTCGATCCCTATTCCTTTGTCTGACGGCGCCAGAGGGGCGGCAGGAATGCCCCGTTCCGCCGGGCACGCATCAGCAGAATCGTCCCGGCCACCGTCGCGACGATCATCGCGCAAACCGATGCCTCAAGACCAAACGCACCGCCCGTAAGCCATTCGGGCCCTTCCCTGTGTGTCTTGAGCAGCCCGAGCGGCGGCTCGCTGCCCGAAACCGGAATGCTGAAGACCCACCCCTGGGTAAAGTTCCAGGCCGCGTGAACACCGATAGCCATCCACAAGCGGCGCGTCAGCAGATAGGCGCCGCCGAGCAGAAGCCCCGCTTCAAGCATGATCGCCAGCGAGGAAAACCACGTCGCATTGGGATTGAGGATATGGGCTAAACCGAAAAACGCAGACGTCAGCAGCAAAGCCCCCCAGGTACCGATCAGGCTTTCCAGATGGCGCATGATCAGCCCCCGGAAGACCACTTCCTCCAACACGCCCGAAACGATGGCCATGGCGAGCATGGCCCAGATCATGCCTGCCCCGCGCACTCCTTCTATGACGATGCCACCCATCAGACCGACTGCTGCCGTCATCACTGTGAACAGCCCTGCGCCCAGCGCCAGCCCGGTGCCGAGCTCGCCCAACGCCCCGGACCATGCCAGTTCCCGGTCAGGCGCGCGCTCGATCCAGCGCTTGTTCGCCTTGTAGACAAGGATGACCGCCAACGCGGCCGCCATCGCGACCAGAACCGTGATGGGCGAATTGCGTGAATACGCGGGCAACATCCGCCCCAGCCTGGCAACCAGCAACGCCGCGGCCACCACCGACACCATGTCGATCACCATCAGCGTCAACGGAAAGGCGACGAACCGCCTTACCGGCCCCGGCTTCCTTGCATTGCCCCCGATCGTTCCTTCCACCGATGCCACGCCAGTCCTAGTCCGCCTGTTCCCGCCGCAGCAGCTCGCGCTTGATATCGAGTCCGTAGGCATAGCCTCCCAGCGAGCCGTCCGTGCGAATCACGCGGTGGCAGGGAATCAGTACCGCCACGTTATTCGCCCCATTCGCCGATCCCGCCGCGCGCACCGCTCCCGGCTTGCCGACCGCCGCCGCGATCTGCGCGTAGGAACGGGTTTCGCCGGGGGGGATGCGCTGCAGTTCGCGCCAGACCGCCTCCTGAAAGGCGGTGCCCTGCACATCGAGCGGGATCGCCCGGCTGTCACCCGGCTGCTCTACGGCAGAGACCACATCGGCCAGCAGCCGGGCGAAGTCCTCGCCGCCCTCCACCAGTTCGGCCTTGGGGAATCGTTCGGCCAGATCCTCCAGCCCCTCGGCAAAGGACAGGCGGCACACGCCCTTTTCCGTCGCGGCGACGAGCATCTGGCCCAGTGTGGTCGGCACTACGGCCCAGCGGATCGTCACCCCGCGGCCGCCATCGCGCCATGCGGAAGGCGTCATGCCCATTCTCCCTTCACTTGCTTCATAGAATCGCGATGATGCCCCGAACCCTGCGTCGTAGATGGCTTCGGTCACGCTGGCCCCGGCACTCAGGGCCTCTCCCGCCCGTTCGACACGCCGGGCGCGCAGGAACTGTGCCGGGGACAGGCCCACCGCACGCTTGAAGACACGCTGGAAATGCGCCGGACTGTACCCTACCTCCCCGGCCAGATCCGCCAGCGCGAGGGCCTCCTCCGCCTGCTCCAGCAAGGCAATGGCGCGCGAGACCGCCGCCTCATCCCGCGACACGTCGTTCGGCCGGCAGCGCAGGCAGGGACGCAACCCCTCGGCCTCTGCTTCGTTCCCCCCGTTGAAGAAGCGGACATTCTCCCGCCGCGGATGGCGGGCCGAACAGGAAGGGCGGCAATAGATTCCGGTCGTAAGCACGCCGGTCACGAAGCGGCCGTCGAAAGAACGGTCGCGCGCAAGGACGGCCTGCCAGGCCCGGTCATCATCGAGAGTCATCGCGATCATATCCAGAACACATCCTCATGGCGGTCGATCCGAGCCGCGAAACAGCCATAGGCCGCATTGTGCGCGTGAATGTAGGCGACCTGCGCATTTGCGAACAAGGCGCGGATCTTTTCCTCCACTTCCCCGGGCGCGGCCAGTTTCGCATCGCTCAGCATCCCTTCGGCATCGAACCCCCGCAGCGAAAGCGTCCGCCCCGCGAAGACCGGCGGAAGGCTGTCGACCCAGGCCTCCGGTTCGATCTCCGGCGCGATCTCGCGAACATATATCGCGTAAGCGGTACGGAACGGATTCGCGACATCATGGCTCACATGATGCAGCAGAATCAGACTTTCTCCAGCGCGGGCATCTTCCAGCGTAATGCGGCAGGGAAAACCCCGATCCGCGCCGGCGATGACGCGCCGGGCGCCCATTCGCGCAAGTTCTTCGGGGTTTCTTGCGAAATATTGCGAGAACGCCGCCGTCGGCAAACCCATGATTTTAAAGCTCACGCACAGCTCCTTTGTGGTGTTACCCAAAGCTATTGCGCATTGCCGCGCGGCCCGCTTCCCGCCTGTTGCTTTCAAACCGCACCCGCGACCTTTGTCATATGGCGTCAAGCGGTGCCTTGCATCGTAGCACTATCGTCGCTATGCGCCCCCCGTCTGCGGGCCGGGGGGCACAATGCAGCATTGCGCCCCATCAGTGCCTCAGCCCACCCGATGTAAGGATAGGACACGCGTGGAGAATTCCGGCGGCATAAAGGCCAGCTTGCAAGGACGGTACGCTTCGGCGCTGTTTGATCTTGCCAGTGAAAGCGGCACCGTATCCGTGGTCGAAAGCGACCTGGAGAAAACCGGTGCAGCCATCAAGGAGAGTGTGGATTTCCGCGATCTGATTCGCAATCCGCAGATCAGCCGGGACGCGGCGGCCAAGGCGGCGGAAGCCGTGGCCGGCGTGCTGGAACTGTCTCCGCTGACAAAGAATTTCATGGGCGTACTGGCGGGCAACCGCCGTCTTTCCGCCCTGCCCGAGATCATTCGCGCCTTCGCCGCGATCGCAGCCGCCCAGCGCGGCGAGGCGACCGCCGAAGTCTCGACCGCACACGCGCTCAGCGATGGGCAGCTCGAACAGCTGCGTCAGAAGTTGGAAGCGCGCGAGGGCCGCAACGTCAAGATCAGGGCGAGCGTCGATCCGGAACTGCTTGGCGGCCTTGTCGTCACGATCGGTTCCAAGCGCATCGACAGCTCGATCCGCACCCGTCTCAACTCTCTCGCCCAGGCCATGAAGGGCTGATGAAAGGCTAAGCAATGGATATCCGCGCCGCAGAAATCTCGAAGGTCATCAAGGACCAGATTGCCAACTTCGGCACAGAGGCCCAGGTCTCGGAAGTCGGCTCCGTGCTGTCGGTGGGTGACGGTATCGCCCGCATCCACGGCCTCGACAATGTCCAGGCCGGCGAAATGGTCGAATTCTCGAACGGCGTTCAGGGCATGGCACTGAACCTCGAAGCCGACAACGTCGGCGTCGTGATCTTCGGCTCGGACGCCGAGATCAAGGAAGGCGACAGCGTCAAGCGCACCGGCACCATCGTCGACGTGCCGACCGGCAAGGGCCTGCTCGGCCGCGTAGTCGATGCCCTCGGCAACCCGATCGACGGCAAGGGCCCGATCGAAGGCGCCGAACGCCGCCGCGTCGAAACCAAGGCGCCGGGCATCATCCCGCGCAAGTCGGTGCACGAACCCGTGCAGACCGGCCTCAAAGCGATCGACGCTCTGGTCCCCGTCGGCCGCGGCCAGCGCGAGCTGATCATCGGTGACCGTCAGACCGGCAAGACCGCCGTCGCTATCGACACCTTCATCAACCAGAAGGGAGCCAACGCGGGCGACGACGAAGGCAAGAAGCTCTACTGCATCTACGTCGCCGTCGGCCAGAAGCGCTCGACCGTTGCGCAGATCGTGCGCCAGCTCGAAGAAAACGGCGCGATGGAATACTCCATCGTCGTGGCCGCCACCGCTTCGGAGCCCGCTCCGCTGCAGTACCTCGCGCCTTACACCGGTGCCGCGATGGGCGAATTCTTCCGCGACAATGGCATGCACGCCGTGATCGTGTACGACGACCTTTCCAAGCAAGCCGTCGCCTACCGCCAGATGTCGCTGCTGCTCCGCCGCCCGCCGGGCCGCGAAGCCTACCCGGGCGACGTGTTCTACCTGCACAGCCGCCTGCTCGAACGCGCCGCCAAGATGAGCGACGACAAAGGCGCCGGTTCGCTGACCGCCCTGCCGATCATCGAAACCCAGGCAGGTGACGTTTCGGCCTACATTCCGACCAACGTGATCTCGATCACCGACGGCCAGATCTTCCTGGAAACCGGCCTGTTCTATCAGGGCGTGCGCCCGGCCATCAACGTCGGCCTCTCGGTGAGCCGCGTCGGCGGTTCGGCCCAGACCAAGGCGATGAAGAAGGTCGCCGGCTCGATCAAGCTGGAGCTGGCGCAGTACCGCGAAATGGCGGCCTTTGCGCAGTTCGGTTCGGACCTCGACGCTTCGACCCAGAAGCTGCTCAACCGCGGCGCGCGCCTGACCGAGCTGCTCAAGCAGCCCCAGTTCTCGCCGCTGCCGTTCGAAGAGCAGACCGTTTCGATCTATGCCGGCACCAACGGCTTCCTCGACACAATCGCGGTCGACAAGGTCACCGAATACGAAGCCGAAATGCTCAGCTTCATGCGTTCGGAACATGCCGACGTCCTGGCAGAAATCCGCACCTCGCAGAAGTTCGAAGGCGAAGTTGCCGACAAGACCAAGGCTGCGCTTCAGGCTTTCGCCAAGCAGTTCGCCTGAGACTGATCTGACATCATCCTCCGGCTTCGGCCGGAGGGGATGAAACGGAGAGAAACGAGTGGCATCGCTCAAGGAACTCAAAGGCCGCATCAACTCGGTCAAATCGACCCAGAAGATCACCAAGGCCAAGCAGATGGTCGCCGCGGCCAAGCTGCGCAAGGCGCAGGCCGCCGCCGAATCGGCGCGCCCCTATGCCGCGCGTCTCGCCGAGGTGATGGGCTCGCTGGCCAGCAAGATCACGGTTTCGGAAAACAGTCCCAAGCTGCTTGCCGGGACCGGCAGCGATCAGGTTCACCTGCTCGTCGTGGCCAATTCGGACAAGGGCCTGTGCGGCGCTTTCAATTCCAACATCGTCCGCGCCGCGCGCGCCAGGGCGAAGGAACTGGAAATGCAGGGCAAGACCGTGCTGTTCTACCTCATCGGCCGCAAGGGTCGTGCGGTGATCAAGCGCGAATACCCCAAGCAGATCGCCCATATGTTCGATACGACCGGCGTGCGTGAAGCGGGCTTCAACGAAGCCGAGCAGGTCGCTGACGAACTCGTTGCCATGTACGAACAGGGCAAGTTCGACATCGCGCACCTGTTCTATGCGAAGTTCCGCTCTGCCCTGGTCCAGGAACCGGCCAGCCAGCAGATCATCCCCGTTCCCGCCCCCACCGGTGCGGCCGTGGGCGGCGATGCGGTGACCGAGTACGAGCCGGAAGAGGAGGAAATCCTCGCCGCGCTGCTGCCGCGCTATTTGAAGACCCAGATCTTCGGCGCGCTGCTGGAAAACGCCGCGTCCGAACAAGGTGCGTCGATGACCGCCATGGACAACGCGACGCGCAATGCGGGTGACCTGATCAACAAGCTCACCATCCAGTACAACCGCAGCCGCCAGGCCGCGATCACCACCGAACTCGTTGAAATCATTGCTGGCGCGGAAGCGCTGTAGCAACATCCAAAACCGCGGGCGCGGAAGCGCTCTAAGACATCGCAGGCAAGGAAACCAAAATGGCCACCGCACCCGTGCTTAACCAGACCACTACCGGCAAGATCAGCCAGGTCATCGGCGCTGTCGTCGACGTGACCTTCGAAGGCGAACTGCCCGCCATCCTCACCGCGCTTGAAACCGACAACAACGGTAACAAGCTGGTTCTCGAAGTCGCGCAGCACCTCGGTGAAAACACTGTTCGCACCATCGCCATGGACGGCACCGACGGCCTCACCCGCGGCCAGAGCGTCGTCAACACCGGCGCGCAGATCTCGGTACCGGTCGGCCCCAAGACGCTGGGCCGCATCATGAACGTCGTCGGCGAATCGATCGACGAACTCGGCCCCATCGGTTCGGACATGTACGCGCCGATCCACGCCAAGGCCCCCGAGTTCATCGAGCAGTCGACCGAAGCGGCGATCCTCGTCACCGGCATCAAGGTCATCGACCTGCTCGCGCCTTACGCCAAGGGCGGTAAGATCGGCCTGTTCGGCGGCGCCGGCGTGGGCAAGACCGTGCTCATTCAGGAGCTCATCAACAACATCGCGAAGGGCCACGGCGGCGTGTCCGTGTTCGCGGGCGTCGGTGAGCGTACCCGTGAAGGTAACGATCTTTACTACGAATTCCTCGACGCCGGCGTTATCGCCAAGGACGAGAACGGCGTGGCCACTTCGGAAGGTTCGAAGGTGGCGCTCGTTTACGGCCAGATGAACGAGCCCCCGGGCGCCCGTGCCCGCGTCGCGCTCTCGGGCCTGACGATGGCCGAATACTTCCGCGACCAGGAAGGCCAGGACGTTCTGTTCTTCGTCGACAACATCTTCCGCTTCACCCAGGCCGGCGCCGAAGTGTCGGCCCTGCTCGGCCGTATTCCCTCGGCCGTGGGCTATCAGCCGACCCTGGCGACCGACATGGGCGCGCTGCAGGAACGCATTACCTCGACCACCAAGGGCTCGATCACCTCGGTCCAGGCCATCTACGTTCCCGCGGACGACCTTACCGACCCGGCCCCGGCCACCTCGTTCGCCCACCTCGACGCGACGACCACGCTGAACCGCGCCATTTCGGAACTGGGCATCTACCCGGCCGTCGACCCGCTTGACTCGACCTCGCGCGTGCTTGAACCCCGCGTCGTCGGCGCCGAGCACTACGAGACCGCCCGCAAGGTCCAGGAGACCCTGCAGAAGTACAAGTCGCTGCAAGACATCATCGCGATCCTGGGCATGGACGAGCTTTCGGAAGAAGATAAGCTCACTGTCGCCCGTGCCCGCAAGA
>JARROF010000010.1:0-67132 GCA_037384205.1 Novosphingobium sp.
GGCCGATGTGGTGAAGGGCGAAAGCGACGTGTGGCACAAGCTAATCCTCGTGATCTCGTGCCTTGTGATCTCGCCGCTGGGGTTCCTGCTGACCAAGTGGCTCGGGGGTCTGGCCGATACGGCTGCGACAGCGCTGTTCCATGCTCTCTGATCTGATCTGGGCGCTTTGATCCGGACCGTCGAAGAAACCGGTTCCACCAATGCGGATCTGATGGCCAGGCTTTCGGGCGGGGAATACCTGCCCGAAGGTGACTGGCTGGTCGCCAACCGCCAGAGTGCGGGCAGGGGGCGTCTCGGCCGCGTCTGGAACGACGGGGCCGGGAATTTCATGGGCTCCACCGTGGTGCGCCCCGGGCCCGGCGACCCTGCTGCTTCCACGCTCGCGTTGATGACGGGCCTTGCCGTGCACGAGGCACTGGGGGCGTTTGTACCGGGGCGCTCTACGCTCTGGCTCAAGTGGCCCAACGACCTGCTGCTCGATGGCGCCAAGATCGCCGGCATCCTGCTGGAAGTAGCGGCGGGCACGGTGATTGTGGGGATCGGCGTGAATCTCGTCTTCGCGCCGGACATTCCGGGCCGGGCTGTTGCCGCGCTGGCGGACTATGGCCCCGCACCCGATCGCGATGCTTTTGCGGAAGCGCTGGCGGCCGCGTTCGATCGCGAATTGCACCGCTGGCGCAGTGTCGGCCTTGCCCCGCTGCTGCGCCGCTGGCAGAGTGCCGCGCATCCGGTGGGAACGTCATTGACGGTGGTTCCGCCGGGCGAAGATGCATTTGCAGGCAGCTTTGCCGGTCTTTCGCAGGATGGCAATCTCCTGCTCGATCTGGCCGATGGAACCCGGCGGACGATCCACGCGGGTGACGTTCTGCTTGCAAGCGCACTACATTGAGGAAAGCTGAAGCCATGCTGCTCGCCATTGATGTCGGCAATACCAATGTCGTTTTCGCGCTGCTGGAAGGCCGCACGCTCAAGGGGCGCTGGCGCATCGCTACCGATCCGCGCCGCACCGGCGACGAATATGCCGTGTGGCTGATGCAGCTGTTGTCGATCCGGGGGATCGAGGCGGAGCAGATCAGTCAGATCATCATTTCGACGGTCGTGCCGCGCGCGCTGCACAATCTGGAAATCCTCTGCAGCCACTATTTCAACGTGGAACCGATGATCGCGGGTCACGGCAAGGCGGATTATGCGATCGACATCGATGTGGACGAACCCCGCTCGCTGGGGGCGGACCGGGCCGTCAATGCCATTGCCGCCCATGCCAAGCACGGCGGGGACCTGATCGTTGTGGATTTCGGTACGGCTACCACGTTCGACGTGATCGACTTCCACGGGGCCTACAAAGGCGGCATTATCGCACCGGGCATCAACCTGTCGCTCGACGCGCTGGTGGGCAACACCGCCAAGCTGCCGCGTATTGCCATCGAAGTGCCGGAGAGCAAAAGCGTCGTCGGCCGCAATACCGAGGACCAGATGCTGATCGGGGTGTTCTGGGGCTATGTGGCGATGATGGAGGGCCTGATCGCCCGCATTCGTGCGGAAATCGGCCGCCCGGCCAAAGTCATTGCCACTGGCGGGCTGGCGGTTTTGTTCGATGAGGCCACGGACATGTTCGACGCTGTCGATGCCGATCTCACCATCGATGGCCTCGCTATTCTTGCCGAAAGGGCAGCATTGAAGTGATTCCGGGTAACGAACTGGTTTTTTGCGCTCTCGGCGGGTCGGGGGAGATTGGCATGAACGTCAATCTCTACGGCTGCCAGGGCAAGTGGCTGATGGTCGATCTGGGCATGACCTTCGGTATGAACGAATATCCCGGCGTCGATCTGGTTTTCGCCGACCTCGAATTCATCGAGAACGAGCGCGAGAACCTGCTTGGCATCGTGCTGACCCACGCGCACGAGGATCATATCGGCGCGGTCCCCTATTTTGCCGAGGAACTGGACGTTCCGCTCTATGCCACGCCGTTCACGGCCAAGCTGGTTGCGGCCAAGCTGGAAGAGGCGGGCATTCTGGACGAAGTGGAACTGATCGTGATCGACAATCTCGATCCGTTCCAGATCGGCCCGTTCGGTGTGCGCTATGTGCCCCTGGCCCACTCGATCGCGGAGGGTAATGCGCTGGTGATCGAAACGCCCTATGGCCGCATCTTCCACACCGGCGACTGGAAGCTGGACGACGCGCCGCAGATCGGCACGCCCGCGACGGCCGGGGAACTGACCGCCATTGGCGACGAGGGCGTGCTGGCGCTCGTCTGCGATTCCACCAATGTCTTCAATAACAGCGCCTCTGGCTCCGAAGGCGATGTCTATGATGGCCTGCTGAAGGAAGTGAAGCGGCACAAGGGCAAGCGGGTGCTGGTCACGACCTTCGCCTCCAACGTCGCGCGGCTGCAGACGCTGGGTGATGTGGCACGCAAGACCCGGCGCAGGCTCTGCGTGGCGGGCCGCTCGCTCGATCGCATCATCCGCGCCGGGCAGGCCTGCGGTTACCTCAAGAACCTGCCGGAACTGGTCGATATCGAAGAGGCGATGGACCTGCCGCGCGAGGAAGTGCTGATCATTGCCACCGGCGGGCAGGGCGAGCCGCGCGCGGCGCTGGGGCGTATTTCCGAAGGCAGTCATCCGATCAAGCTGGAAAAGGGCGATGTTGTGCTGTTCTCCAGCCGCCAGATCCCCGGCAACGAGATCGCCATCGGCCGTATCCAGAACCGCCTTGCCGATGCGGGCGTGGAGATCATTACGGACCGCCCGAGCCTGATCCACGTTTCCGGGCACCCGGGACGCCCCGAACTCGAAGCGCTTTATGGCTGGCTGCGGCCGCAGATATTGATGCCGGTCCATGGCGAGGTGCGGCACATGAAGGAACAGGTCCGGCTTGGCCTGTCCTGCGGTATTCCCAAGGCGGTGTTCCAGAAGAACGGCGATCTTGTGCGTCTCGCACCCGATCACCCGGGCAAGTTCGGCGAGGTGCGAGCCGGACGGCTCGTGCTCGATGGCGATATCATTTCCCCCGCCGATGGCGAGGCGATCGTAATGCGCCGGCGAATTGCCTATAACGGCGTCGTTTCGGTGGCGGCGGACCGCAAGGGCCATGTCGAGATCTCGGCCATAGGCCTGCCGTTGGACGAGGACTACGACGAGTTCATCGAAGAAGCCTGCCGCGACGTCGCCGAGGCTCTGGGGCGGACGAGGAAAGCCGAGCGGGACCAGCGCGTCGAGGCGGCCCGACTGGCAGCCCGCCGGGCCGCCACGCGCTGGTCGGGCAAGAAGCCGCAAGTGCAGGTTCTGCTGCTGGAGGATTAGGCGCGATGCAGATGAAGTGGTTCTCGATCCTTGCGATCTATGGTCTGCTCTGGATACTGAGCGCCTTTCTCGTCATGCCGATCGGCCTGCGCACGGCCGATGAATCGGGAGACGAGGTAGGCGAGGGCCATGCCGATAGTGCGCCGGTGAATTTCCGCCCGCGCGTGATCGTGCTGCGCGCCACGCTGCTCGCGGCGGTGCTGTTCGTGCTCTATTACGAAAACTACGTGAACGGGTGGATTTCGCTGGCCGATCTCAATTTCTTCGGCGATCCGCCGGTGAAGGATCTGGGGTACTGAACCGCAGGAAGCTATCCGGCGCGGACTCAGACCAGCAGCGGGATGGCATTGCCGAAATTGTGCATGATGACCGGCAGCAGCACGCTGCCGGTGCGCACGCGCAGCCACACGGCGATGAATGCCGGAAATGCCGTCAGGGCCATGAACAACGGCTCGAACGCGAAGTGTCCATCCGAATAGCTGAAGGCATGGGCGAGGCCGAACAGGGTGCAGGAGAAGATCGCACCCCAGCCCCAGTCGACGCCCAGGAACCTTACGCGTGCCGTGAAGGCCCGGTCCAGTGCGAGCAGTAACAGCCCGCGGTAGAACGGTTCCTCCTCGAACCCCGGCATCGTCAGTTGGAAAGCCATGTCTTCGGCTGATCCGGGGCCGCTCGGGAAGGCGAGAGAGATGGCCAGAAAGAACAGGCCATAGAGCGCCAGAACCGGAATGGCGGACTTGAGGCTGCCGGGGATGAGCTTGAGCGTTAGCCCCGCATTGCGCCATTGGAAGGCTGGCAGCAGGGCAATCGCGTAGGTGGCTGCCATGGCCAGCACTTTACCCTGCCAGTTCCACTGCAATTGCGGCGCCACTTGCGGCAAGGCTCCGTAGAAACCGGTCAGCAGAGCGTCGTTGATAGCCACAAGCAACATCGCGGCAATCAGCCAGCGTGGTGCGAAGTGCTTTCTGTCCGCCAGACCGGCGGCACATCCTGCCAGCAGCAACAGGCCGAGAATGGCGCCTAGCGAGATCAGTCCGTCCATGCGTGCTGCCAGTTGGCCGGTCCGAGGCTATCCTCGCAGGCGCTCGATCCCCTGTGCCAGCGCGACATAGAGCTTGCCCATGTCGGACGAGAGCAGCGTCACGCCCAGCGCATTGCCGTCACGCGTGGAGAGAACCTGGCGCAGCACGGCTTCGAAATCGTGAATGTAGCGGCTGACATGTTCGCGGAAGCTGCTGTCGCGCTCGAAGAGTTGCTGGATGGCCTTGATTTCTGCGTTTTCGAGCAGACTGACGGCGCGGCGGGTGAAAATGCCACGGTCCCCACGCAAGTAAGCGGCCCATGCTGTATCCGAAACGTCGGTCGATAGCGCTCCGGCAATGTCGATCGCGTTGGAATTGAGCGATTCGGTAATGAGCGCGACGCGGCGCGAGAAGTCGTTGTCGACTTGCTCTTCGGCGCGCTGGCGGGCGTGAGAGACCCGGCTTTCGAGATTGCCGGCCAGTTCGTCGACTTTGGCAAGCTGATCGCGCAACTGGATCGTTGCTTCGCGCGTGACCCCGGCGGCATGGGCGACTGCCTGTTCGAGTTGGCCGGAGACTTCGGAAACTTTGTTGCGCATGGCCTTTTCTATGGCTTGTGCGCTCTCGTCGCCCAGATTGCGGGCAACCGTGGCGATGCGGGCCGGGCTGTCGGTCTCTATGGCTTCGACGGCTTCGCTCAGCGTCGTGCGCAATGCAGCAATTGCGGAGACCAGTTCGCCGCGCGCTTTGGCAGATGCGGTATCGGTCGCCCTGTCGATCTCGGCAAGCGTGGCGAGCATCTGCGCAAGCTGGGCCGCATGGTCTTGGCCTTGCCGGGTAACGCTATCCTGTGCGCTTGCCAGCTTTGTCATCAGGGCTTCGAGGTTGGCTCCCGACTGTTCGATGCCAGAGGCCAGATCCTCTCCGCCTTCGGCGGATTGATGCAGGAGCGCAAGCAGCGCCGTGACGCCGTTTTCCAGACGGGTCAGACGATCTTCCGAGACCGCGAGGGCTTCGGGCAGGGCGGTATGGCTGTGCTTGGCGCTGGCCTGGATCAGTTCCAGCAGGCGCACACTGTCGTTGGTGAGTTTTTCGACATCGCATTCGGTCGCCGCCAGCGTGGTGCGGGCGGCGGTAAGGCGGTCGGTGAGCGTTTGCAGGCTGCCGGTCAGACGGACTTCGGAATCACCACTTTGAGTCGCGATTTGGGCAAGGCGGGTTTCGAACCCGCTCAACCGCTCTGTCACGGCTTCCGCGCGCTCGCTCACGGCCGTCGCATGCTGGCGGTGGCGTTCGAGGCGTTCGGCGATCGTACCGTCCAGCTCGCCCAGCATATGTTCTATACGGGCGATGGCGTGGCGTTCATGTTCGACCTGGCGGGCCTGTCTTTCCTCGGCTTCGATTGCGAGTTGCTCACCACGCTGGGTGAGAGCCTGATCCATGCGCTCGGCTTCGGCGACCAGCGTTGCAAGGCGACCGGCCAGCGAATCGATGGCGGTGTGCTGCGCTGCCGTAATGCCGTCGGCAGCGGCGGACTGTTCGTCGCGCAGGTTCGCTAGCGCGGCTTTGAGGTCATCGATAGTCTGGCGGTGGATGCCGGTGATGTTTTGGGCCGCGGCGGAATGCTCTGTTTGCAGAGCTTCCAGCGCCGTCTTGAGCGTATCGATTGCGGTACGCTGGGTACCGGCAAAGCTTTCCACGGTGGCGGATTGTTCGGCGCGCAGCGATTCGAGCGCAGCCTTGAGAGCATTGACGGTCTCGGCCTGGATACTTGTAATGTTCTCTGCCGTTGCGGTTTGTTCAGCCAGCACGGTTGCGAGCGATGCTTTGAGATGTTCTTCCGCGCGTTCCTCGGCGTCGCGAAGGGCGCGCGAGACGACGTCGCTTTCGTCTCGCAAGGCGGTGAGGCGGGCTCGCAGCGAAGTGAGGCTTGCGGCCTCGTGATCGTCAAGCTGGCGGCGGGTCTCTTCGATTTCTGCCGCAAGCGCTGCGGCGCGTGTGCGGATGGCAGCAAGCGCATCGATTTCGTGCTTGTCGAGCTGGTTGCGGAACTCTTCGCCGCGTGTGGCGAGCGCATTGAAGCGTTCGTCGGCAATGCTCTGGAACTGCTCGCTATGGCGCCGGAATTCGGCGAGCGTCTCGTTGACGCGGCCCCGAAGCGATTCGACCTGCCGTTCGCTGGCGGAACCGAATTCGTTGAGGCGATTGAAGCCCTGCACCATGTCCTCAAGCTGGGCATGGGCGGTACGGCCGGCGTTGGCGATATTGTTGGTGACGTCTTTGGCCGAGCTGGCGATCACCGGAAGCTGCCCGCGCAGCTTCTCCATGTTTTCAAGCGCGCTGATGCTGACCGTGCTGATCGAATCCACGCGGGCGCCGTTGTCGCGCACGAGATCCTGCAGGCGCTCTGCATTCTGAGACAGGCGATCCGCCGCCACGCGGCCGAGCGATTCCAGATCGCGAGACTGCGCGGCGATGAATTCGCGGGCAAGGCTGAGTTCGCGGTTCACCGTGGTCAGCCGCCGTTCGAGCTGGGCGGATTCAGTCGAAAGCAGGCGCGCGACATCGCCGAAACGCTTGCCCTCGCGTGTGCTGTGGCGCAGCGCCAGCAGCCAGACGAGACCGATCAGCAGCACCGGCACGCACCACTGCACGACAAGGCCTGGCATACCGGCCAGTGCTACACCGGTCTGCAATTCAGGCAGGTGGGCTGCGATGAACAGTGCGCTCCAGCCCACGACCGCAAGCCCGGCCATGACCGGGGCGACCCAGGCATGGGTCGGTTCGGGGGCGTCTTCACCTGCGAACCAGGCCTGGTCCCAGTTCTCCTGGGCTTCGGCCTCGGCTCCGGGCGCTGCCACGATTGTTTCCGTGACGGCGGTTTCTCCGGAGGGGTTTTCACCATTTCCCGCGCCGAACGCGATAATCCTGTTTTCCTCTGCCATCCTTGCAGAATACCACGTGCCCCGCAGCAATAAACCCCGGCTTAACGCTTTGGGCACTATCTTGGGGAAATGGTTTACGAAGCAGGTGCCCTGGAAGAGACTCTCGCGGCGGCGGCGGGCGGTGATGCGGCGCTCCATGCCGAACTGCGCGCGTCTTACATCGAAAGTATCGGCCGGCAGGTGGACTTGCTTGAACGGTCCCGTTGCGACGGCAACTGGCACGTCGCGGCGATGCGCCTGAAGGGTATTGCGGCCAGCTTTCATTCCGCTGCACTATTGGCTCTGGCCGAGGAAGCGCTCGATACCGCGCCGGGGGACCCGGCGGTGGTGCGTCGGCTCAAGGCTTATGTCACCGAGTTTTCCTTAGGCTGATTTATCCGCCCTGCTTGGCACTTGGTGCCGGGCCGCCTAAATCGGGTTTGCGGGGCTGGAGAAATGACTTGCGGATAGCATTGCTGGCGATGACGGAGCCTGCGGGCGCGGGACAGCCGTCCCCTCGCGCGTTCCTGCGCATTGCCGGGGCAAGCCTTGCCCGGCACCAGCTGGGATTGGTGCTGGCGCTGGATTGCCAGCGGGTAATCTGCTTGGCGCGGGGCATGTCGCCCGACCTTATCGCGCTCCAGCATGCGGCCGAGGATACCGGGCTGCAGTTCGCGATCGTGACCAGCCCTCGCCAGTTGGCCGGACAGGTGACGGCGGCGGATGAACTTGTCGTGGTGAGCGAGGGGCTGTTCGTAGAGCCGGCTCATGCGGCGGCCTTGCTGGAAGACCGCAAGCCGGCGGTGCTGGTCCAGCCGGTGGAAGGTGCGCTGGCAGCCGGATACGAGCGGATCGACATCAACCGGGCCAGTGCCGGGCTGATGCGGGTACCAGGTCAGCTTGCCGAGCGTCTGCATGAACTGCCCGCCGATTGTGACGTTGCTTCCGCTCTGACCCGGATCGCGCTGCAATCCGGTGTGCAGATGCGCGAGGTTCCTGCCTTCGCGCGCACGGGTACGGATTGGCGCATGGTTCGCTCGGAAAGCGAGGCCATTGCGCTCGAAAACGAATGGCTGCGTGTGCGTTTCGCCGATGGACCGACCTCGGCCGGACGGGCCGTGGCACGTCTCGGCGTCATCAGCTTCGGTTCGTCGATGCTCCATGCAGGCAATGCCAGCAACGCCCTGTCGGCCGGGGTGTTGGCATTGCTGGCGATTGCCGGGGGGCTGGGCTGGTTCGGACTAGCGCCGGGCGGTTTCTTTTTTGCTGCACTGGCCTGGGTGCTGGCCGAGGCGAGCAGGATGTTGCGTTTGGCAGAGCGCCAGGCGCTGGGCTTGTTGCCGCCTGCGATTCCTCGTGTCGATGTGCTCGTCTGGTTGATCGATATGGTGCTTGCGGTCTTGATTTTGGCGGATACGCCGCGTTTTCCCGGCGAGCTTGTGCTGTCCTGGCTGTCGGTGCCGGCGGTGCTTTTGCTGTTGCTGGCTTTTGTTCCCCGTGTCGTGAAGCGCACGGCGGCGCGGTGGATCGGAGACAGGCTGGTGTTCGGAGTGCTGTTGGGGATAGCGTCCACATTTGGCCTGTTGCTGCCTGCCGTGCAGATCGCTTCCATCGGGCTGGTCGTGACGGGTCTGCTGCTGGCCGGACGCCGACCGGAATAGGCATCGGACTGGGCAGAGCGCCCTAACCCGGATTTAACCAAACGGGAGGTAAACGAGACGGATGATCGACAAGACTGTCCATCCGGCAAGTGGAGAAAACGTGGAGGCCGTGCTGCGCGATGAGCTGGCGCGCGGCGATGCCATGGCGGAAACCGTTCTGCCGATCCTGCGCCATCTGGTCGCGGCGGAGGACAGTTCCGTATTCAGCGACGAGATTCTTGCTCGGGTCCGGGGCATGCTGGCGGATATCGCCGCAAGCCTGCTTGGTGGGGCGCTTGGCGGCGATGAAGGGGCCGGAAGTGCCGCCGAGACCGACGAGACCGGGATTCTTACCCGCGCGCTGATAGACAATCCCGCACTGCTTTCGCACGTCCATTCCCTGGCGCTGGAGTGGCAGCTCACCGAACGCATGCAAGGGCGCTTCGCCATCGATCCGGTAGTCTCTCCGTTGTTGCAGGCGCTGATTTCGTCGCCGGATGCAGAGACTCAGCGGCTGGCCATGACCTTCCTGGCCGCGCAGGCGCGCTGGTGCCAGGCGCAGCGGCGCATGCAGTTGCCCTTGCGTGAATTGCCCGGCGATTTGTTCCATGCGGTGTTGCTGACCTTGCGGGCGCTTGCCGTTCGCACGCCCGAAATAGCGCAGCGCGCGGCACAGGCCGAAGCGGCCATGCGCCAGTCCTACGACGAAGGCGCCGGCCGTCTCGGTCTTGCGTCGCGGTTGATCATGAGCCTGGGGGCCGGGGCGCAGGCCGCGTTATCCGTGACCCATGGCGGCGTTGCACTGTTCCTGACCGCGCTCTCGCTCGGATCGGGGCAGGCGCGCGACGTGGTTGTGCTCTCTACCCATGAAGCGCAGCTGGCCCGGCTTGCTCTCGCGCTGCGGTCGGCGGGGCTCAAGCCTTCGGCCATCGAGGAGCAGTTCCTCGCGCTTCATCCCGAGGTGACATTGCCGCACGGTTTCGAGGGTGTCGGTCGTGACTTCGCCGCCGCCATTCTTGCGTCGGGGCGCTATTCCGGATGATGGTGAAAGACGGCACCATACTGGCCCGCGCGCTCAGCGACGGTGAGGACCGTCTGCTTAGCGCGGACGCGCCCCTGTCCGGTCTGCAATTGCGTTGCGGCGGAGAGCTTCCCGGCACGATCGCGATTCCCGAACTGCTCGAACTCGTAAGCAAGGCGCGGCGCTATGGTTTTCGCGTCGCGCGGGCGGTCAGCGCGCAGGATGGGGCGGAAACAGTCACGGCGTGGGTTGAAGTCGAGCCGCTGGGAGAGGCGGAAGGCTGCAATATCTGCGTGCGCAGCTGGCATGCCGTGCCGATTCCGGCGGAAGACAGCACGTCAGCGGAAAGCCGGCGCATGTTGACAGCGCGGCATCTTGCCGAACTGTCCGCACAGCTCGATGCCCGGCAACGCGTACTGGCGGTCGTTTCCGACAGTGAGGAACTGGCGGAAGCGGCTGCGGCACTGGAGGAAGGGATCGGCCGGCTCTGGACCGACATCCTTTCGCTAAAGGACGTTGCGCACCAGCAGCCCCTGCACTGGCGTCTGATGGATGGTGCGAGCGTTACAGTGCCCGGCGCACAACGTGCCTGGCGCGTAACACTCATTCCGCACATGCAGCCGGGCTTTGATCCGGTCGGTTTCGAATTGCTGCTGCTGTCGGACGAAGCCGCATCGGACCGGCTGGACATACTGCCTGTGCAAGCTGCTCCTTTGGTCCCCGCGCGGCGTAGTCTGGTCGGGCAGGACATCGCGCCTGTTCTCAAGCAGCCCATCTCGCGCATTATCGCCAATGCCGAAACGATTCGCACCCGGCTTGCCGGACCGCTGCCGGATGCCTATTCGGACTACGCGGGCGAGATTGCCAGTGCCGGCAAGCTGCTGCTCGAACTGCTCGACGACATGGCCGATCTCGAAGTGGTCGAATCCGAAGGGTTCAGTACAGCGCCCGATCGCATCGACTTGTCCGAAGTCGCGCGGCAGGCCGCCGGTATTCTGGGCGTGCGGGCGCGGGAGAAGGGCATCGTTATCGAGCCCCCGCACCAGACAGACCATCTTCGCGCTATCGCCGAATTTCGCCGCGTGCTGCAGGTCCTGCTCAACCTGATCGGCAATGCGATCCGCTATTCGCCCGAAAACTCGCACATCTGGATCCGCCTTGAAGACATGGGCGGGCAGGCCCGCGTGATCGTTGCCGATCAGGGGCCGGGGCTTTCGCAAGAGCAGCAGGCCCGGGTTTTCGAAAAGTATGAGCGTCTCGGCCGCAGCGGTGATGGTGGTACGGGGCTGGGGCTCTATATCTCCCGTAGTCTGGCCCGTGCGATGGGTGGTGAGCTCACGGTGGAAAGCGCGCCAGGGCAGGGCGCGCGCTTCATGCTCGACGTGCCTTCCGATCCGGACGCGCCGGAAAACTAGCGCGAACCGTTCCTGCGCAGGACCAGCCAGAGCAGAATGCAGCCGACTGCCGCCAGTACGGCGCCGCGTATGGCCCATGTCCGGTCCGACAGCATGAAGCTTTCGGCTGGCCACATCAGCACGCCCGTTCCCTGGCAGACCCAGAGCAGCCCCATGGCGATGGCGAGCGCGCCGAAAATAAAGGCAATGATTCTCAGAAACAGCATTGTGTTGTCGCACCCCCGCTTGTGTAGGGAAAGGATGGGGTTCGGATACGGCGAGATTGTGGCCATCGGCGGCGGAATGTCCAGTGTTTCGGGCCCGGTTGAGGAAAGGTTCGTCATGCCCGCATCCGGTGCTATGAGAACGGCGCATGAGAAGCATTTGGCCTGGCGTTGAAAATGGGTGACTTGCGAAGCTTTTCTCCCCTCGACGCGGAAGGGGAGGATTTTGCGCTATCGCATGACGGTCCGGGGTCGGATGATGATGCGGCGCAGGAGACAGGGCACACGCGGCGCTGGTATGCCGTGCGCATTCTGGCGGTGCTGCTTCTGGGCTTTTTCCTGCTGATCGGGTGGCTGGCAGTCACGGCGCCGCTGTCGAAATCGCTGCAGCCGATTTCTCCGCCCCAGATTACTCTGCTGACGGCCGGTGGCACGCCCATCGCGCGCAACGGGGCGATGGTGGAAGCGCCGGTAGAGATCGCGAAGCTTCCCGAACATGTGTCGCAGGCCTTTCTGGCGGTCGAGGACCGGCGCTTTTACAGTCACTGGGGCATAGACCCGCGCGGAATGACGCGGGCGCTATGGACGAACATGACCACCGGCCGAACCGAAGGCGGCAGCACGATCACCCAGCAGCTTGCCAAATTCACGTTCCTTTCGGCAGATCGCACTCTGGGGCGCAAGGCGCGCGAGATGCTGATTGCTTTCTGGCTGGAAGCCTGGCTGACCAAGGACCAGATTCTGGAGCGCTATCTCTCCAACGCCTATTTTGGTGACAACACTTACGGTCTGCGCGCAGCGTCGCTACATTACTTTCACCGCCAGCCCGAGAAGCTGACCGTGGCCCAGAGCGCGATGCTGGCAGGGTTGATGAGGGCCCCTTCCCGCCTCGCGCCCAGCCGGCACTATGACCGGGCCGAGCAACGCATGCGGGTGGTGCTGCACGCGATGGTTGAAGCAGGATACCTCTCGCCCGAACAGGCCCGGGCCCAGCGCGCACCGCGTCTGGATGTGCGGAGCAGGGCGGACCTGCCGACCGGCACGTACTTTGCGGACTGGGCCCTGTCGCAAGCGCGCGACCTTGATGAAAACAGCTATTCCAAACGAACGTATACGACGACGCTGGATGCCCGCCTGCAGGCCGCCGCGCGCCGCGCCATAGGCCGCGCCAGGCTGGGCAAGGCGCAAGTGGCGCTGGTGGCGATGCGTCCCAACGGTGAAGTCGTCGCCATGGTTGGCGGCAAGGCCTATGCTGCTTCGCCGTTCAACCGGGCTACGCAGGCACAACGCCAGCCGGGTTCGACGTTCAAGCTGTTCGTCTATCTCGCTGCTTTGCGCGAAGGCATGAGGGCGTCCGACACGATTGCGAATACCCCGTTCGCTACCGGAACCTATCGCCCTGAGAACGCAGGTGGGCGCTATTCGCACACGATCACGCTGGAGGAGGCTTTCGTCCATTCCAGCAATGTCGCGGCGGTGCGGCTTTTCAATAAGGTCGGTGATATCGCGGTGGTCGATATGGCGCGGTCGCTGGGGGTCGCGTCCCCCTTGCCTGCGGGCGATCCCAGTCTGGCTCTGGGAACGGCGACCATGAATCTGCTGGAGCTGACCTCGGCTTATGCCGGGGTTGCCGGAAACCGCTTTCCGGTAAAGCCCACGGCATTTCGGGCGGAAGAGGAGGGCTGGTTCGACGGGCTTCTGGGGCGCAGGCACAGTCTGCCGGAGGGCGTCCATGCGGATATGGAAAAAATGCTTCGGGCTACCGTCAATCGGGGCACGGGCCGCGCCGCGATGCTACAGGCGCCGAATTACGGCAAAACCGGAACCAGTCAGGACAACCGGGATGCGCTGTTCGTCGGATATGCCCGCGATCTGGTGGTGGGTGTGTGGGTCGGCAATGACGACAATTCTCCGCTGAAGGGGGTCTCGGGCGGCACTGTTCCGGCCCGTATCTGGCGTGATTTCATGAAGCAGGCGCTGGGGGAAACGCCGGCTCCTGTCAGGCGGACGGATCCCGGCGGCCCTGTGCAGCCGCTCGACCTGCCCGATCTTGGCGAAATACCGTTAGGCGATGCCGCAAACCTGCGCTTTGAAGACGGGCAGGCTGTCATCAGTGGGCAGATCGACGGACGTCCTATCGACTTGCGCATCGGCAACGGCGACTTGAGGCTCGGCGGCGAGCAGATCGCCAGTGAACGCGCGGAGGCGTTACAGGCTCTGGATCAGGCAGCGGAGACGAGACGCAAAGCCGTGAAGGACGCTCTGCACGAAGGGCCTAAGAAGACTGGCTTGTGAGTTATGGCGTTCGGGATCAACATTCGCGCCTATGGCGATGCCGCACCGTACTGGGATCTTGTTAATCGTGTCTCCGCACTGGAGTCCGTGCCGTCGATGCGCAGCCTGGGATATCCGCCGCATCTTACGCTGGCCAAATACGATGCTCTGGATGACGCGCATCTGAGGACAGGTCTCGACGCGTTAGGGGAATTTCCGAAGCTGACGCTTACGTTCGATCGCATGGGCCGGTTCGGTCCCGGTCCCCTGATTCTTTGGGTGGCGCCGAGGCCGGACGCCGCTCTCGACGAGATGTATGCCCGTGTACATGCGGCCATCGATCCTTCCCGTTGCAGGCCTGCTTACAGGCCGGGCGCTTGGGTGCCTCATTGCTCGATTGCTCTGCAGGTAGATGAGAATAACCGCGATCTGGCACATCGGATGGCGCAAGAGCCGATTACACCCTTTTCGCTTACGTTCGATGTTGCGGACTGTGTGTCTTCACCGCCGGTTTCGATTATTGCCGAACGCCTTCTTCGATAAGTCGCGGACGCGGAAGGGCCGGCGGACAGTTCCACATGCTTTCGTCTATATTCTACCAGATACAAATGCGCTATATCAGATAGCGACTCCATGAACGCAGCGCGGAGCGCCATGCCGATATTTGCCAATCCTGACCGTTTGATCGCTCTGCTGCGTGAGTGGCTGGCCTATACGCAATGGAGCTACATGTCCGGCGGCTATTGGGACCATGATCGTAGGGTGGCCTTGTACATGTTCGCAGCGGCAGGACAGGGGCTGATAATGGTAGCGGCGGGTCTGCCGCGCTTGATCAACTCGATGAACGCTATGTCCGCGGCGAAATAGACCGCGAAGAATATTTGCAGCGCAAAAGGATATCATGGAACGCTGAAACCAGGAGGTTGGTATGCGGACTTTGACGATCGGTGCCGTTCTCGTATTAGCACTCGCAGCCGGAGGCGCCGCCTATGCGGGATCGTCGCACGCGCCTTCCGCAGTCGGTCATGGCTCGAATGCCGGTCTGATGCAGATGGGGATGGGGCAAATGGGCATGGGGCCCGGCCAACGTGGTTTCGGCCCCATTCCGCGCCATCGTGCCGCCATGATGCAGGGTGTTCCCGAGCCCTACAGATCGATGACCAATCCTTTGCCGGGAACGCCGGAGACGCTCAAACGCGGGGCCAAGGTCTATACCGCGAACTGCATGGCTTGCCACGGCGCACAGGGGCAGGGCGATGGACCTGCCGCTGCCAGCCTCACGCCGCCGCCTGGCAATCTTGCCTGGCTGGCAAACCGGCCGATGGGGCAATGGGGTCCCTTCATCTACTGGTCGGTGGCGGAGGGTGGGGCCCAATTCGGCTCCGCCATGCCCGCCTACAGGGACAATCTGACGCCGGACGAGATCTGGGCGGTGACGGCTTACATTCAGGCGCATTTCCCGCCAGAACCCAAATAGGCACGCCGCCGCGTGGTTGGATGATCCATTCCTTCGCGATCAGACCAAAGAAAAGCCCCCGCTTTCGCGAGGGCTTTTCTTTCATGCGATCACTCGCGGATGCGCTCAGCGCTTGTCGAGCGGCACGTAGTCGCGCTGCGTCGGGCCCGTGTAGAGCTGGCGCGGACGGCCGATCTTCTGGCCGGGGTCCGAGATCATTTCGTTCCACTGCGCTACCCAGCCCACGGTGCGCGCCAGCGCGAAGAGCACAGTAAACATCGTGGTCGGGAATCCGATCGCGTTGAGGATGATGCCCGAGTAGAAGTCCACGTTCGGGAACAGCTTCTTCTCGACGAAGTAGGGATCGCTGAGCGCGATTTCCTCAAGCCGCAGCGCGGTTTCGAACAGCGGATCGTCGACCTTGAGCGCCTCGAACACTTCGCGCACAGTGGACTGCATGACAGTCGCGCGCGGATCGTAGTTCTTGTAGACGCGGTGGCCGAAGCCCATCAGGCGGAACGGATCGTTCTTGTCCTTGGCGCGCTCGATGTAGTGCGGGATCTTGTCGGGCGTGCCGATTTCCTTGAGCATGTTGAGCGCGGCTTCGTTGGCGCCGCCATGCGCCGGGCCCCACAGGCAGGCAATGCCGGCCGCGATGCAGGCGAACGGGTTTGCGCCCGACGAGCCGGCGAGGCGCACGGTCGAGGTCGAGGCGTTTTGCTCATGGTCGGCGTGGAGGATGAAGATGCGGTCCATCGCCTTTTCGACGGCGGGGATCACTTCGTATTCCTCGGCCGGAACGCCGAAGGTCATGCGCAGGAAGTTGCCGGTGTAGGACAGACTGTTGTCCGGATAGAGGAAGGGCTGGCCGACCGAATACTTGTAGGCCATGGCCGCGATCGTCGGCATCTTGGCGATCAGGCGATGGCTGGCGATCTTGCGCTGGAGCGGATCGGCAATGTCGGTGGAATCGTGGTAGAACGCCGAAAGCGCGCCGACCACGCCGCACATGATCGCCATCGGGTGCGCGTCGCGGCGGAAGCCCTGGTAAAACGTGCGCAGCTGCTCATGCAGCATGGTGTGGCGGCTGATGGTGAACTCGAAGGTTTTCAGCTCTTCCTTGTTCGGCAGTTCACCATTGAGCAGCAGATAGCTGACTTCCATGAACGAGGAGTTTTCGGCCAGCTGGCCGATAGGATAGCCGCGGTGCAGCAGCACGCCTTCGCCACCGTCGATATAGGTCAGGGCGCTCTCGCAGCTCGCGGTCGAGGTGAAGCCCGGGTCGAACGTGAACATGCCGGTCTGGCCGTAGAGCTTGCGGATGTCGACAACGTCCGGACCCACGCTGCCCTTCAGGACAGGATAGTCGTATTCAGCGCCGCCGGCGCCCAGTTTGACCTGATCACCCACCAGTTCTTCTCCTTATACTTGATACCCGGCCCGAATCTCCACCTGCGCGCTGATGCGCGCAAGGCTCTCGTCCCTGCCGAGCAATACCAAAACGACGAAAATCCCTGGCGATGTCGTTTGACCTGTCAGGGCTGCCCGCAAGGGTTGTGCGAGCTTACCGAGTCCCACTTCCAGTTCCCCGGCCATTGCCTTCAGGTTGCTTTCCAGGCCTTCCGCGGTCCAGTCGGACTCTGCGAACAGACGCTCGTGAATCGCGGCAAGGCGCATACGCGCTTCGCCGGTCAGGAGCCCTTGCGCCTTCTCGGTCATTGCGAGCGGGCGCTTGGCGAACAGGAAGGCGGCACCTTCTGCAAGATCGTTGAGGTCCTTGGCGCGGACCTTGAGTACGGGCATTGCGCGGGTCAGCAACTCGGGATCCGCGTCGACGCCAAGGCGCGGCTGGATCAGGCCGGCGAGCCGGGCATCGTCAGCTTCGCGCAGGTAATGTCCGTTGAGATTCTGAAGTTTTGCAAGATCGAAACGTGAGGCGGACTTGCCGACATGCGCGATGTCGAACCATTCCACGGCCTGCTCGCGTGCAATGATTTCCTCATCGCCATGGCCCCAGCCGAGGCGGAGCAGGTAGTTGAGCAGGGCTTCGGGAAGCACGCCCAGCTCGTCACGGTAGGCATCGACGCCGAGCGCGCCATGGCGCTTGGAGAGCTTTGCGCCGTCGGCGCCATGAATCAGCGGGACGTGGCCATATTCGGGAATATCCCAGCCCATGCTTTTGAGAATGACCAGTTGGCGGAAGGCGTTGTTGAGATGGTCGTCGCCACGGATCACATGGGTGACGCCCATGTCATTGTCGTCAACCACGACGGCGAGCATGTAAGTCGGCGTGCCGTCACTGCGCAGGATCACGAAATCGTCGATCTCCGCATTCTGGACCGTGACCGGACCCTGTACGAGATCTTCGATCACCGTCTCGCCTTCGCGCGGGGCCTTGATCCGTACCACATAGGGTCGATCTTCGGGCCAGGTCGCAGGATCGGCATCGCGCCATTCGCTATCGATTCGGAACGGGCGGCGCTCTTCCTGCGCCTTCTGACGGCGTTCGGCGAGTTCTTCCGGCGTCAGGTAACACCGGTAGGCATGGCGTTGCCGCAGCAGTTCTGCGGCGACTTCTGCGTGGCGGTGAGAGCGGGCAAACTGAAAGACCGGCGGTTCGTCGCCATCGAGTCCGAGCCAAGATAGGCCATCGAAAATGGCGTCTATCGCTTCCACTGTGGAGCGCGCGCGGTCGGTATCCTCGATGCGCAGCAGGTATTTACCGCCGTGGTGGCGGGCATAGAGCCAGTTGAACAGCGCGGTACGCGCGCCGCCGATGTGGAGAAAGCCGGTGGGCGAGGGGGCAAAGCGCGTTACGACGGGCTTTTTGCCGGTCGATCCGCCCGATGCACTGCCGCTTGCCATTACTCGTACCTTCCTGTCCTATGCGGGGCATGGCGAGCCATGCCGCACCATCCGAAAATCCGCGCCCGGACGGTGTCCGAGGCGCTGCACTGCAACATCGGCCATGGAACAGCAAACGCCTCTTGTCGAGGGGTTTGGGTGCATTTGAAGGATTTCTTTCGAACGCTGGCTTTGATCGCGGTCCGTGGCTCGCCGTGGCGTTCGGCGCGGGGATCGCGGCCTGGTTCTCGCTGCCGTCTTCGCGGTGGTGGATCGCGTGGTGCGCGGGGTGGCTTGTCCTGGCAGGGGCCGTGCTTGTCTTGCGATGGTCAAAAGAGGAATATCCCCATGTTATAATGTCATTTTCGGTAATCCCGGTGCTTCTGGCCGCAGGGTGTCTGACAGCCTGGGGCAGGTCTGCGTTGGTGGGGCAAATGCCTATCGAGCGACCGATCTTCGGAACGTTTACAGGGCGGGTTCTCGATCGTGAGGAGCAGCCTGCCCAAGGGCGCGACAGACTGATTTTGGCGATGCGCGAACCGGGCACTGCACGTGCGATAAAAGTGCGGGTCAATCTTCCAGGGCGCCCTGCTGCAACCGGTCCGCAGTCAGGGGATGTGATCCGCTTCAAGGCCCGACTGATGCCGCCGGCACCGCCGATGTTACCGGGGGCATACAATTTCGCGCGAACGGCATGGTTTTCCGGCCTTTCTGCGACCGGAACCGTGCTGGGAGCGCCCGAAATCGTCACGCCGGGACGGGGGAGTGGCCATCTGGCCAGGGTTCGGGCCTGGCTTTCGCATCATGTGCGGGATCGTCTCGCTGCTCACGACGCAGGGATCGCGGCCGCGCTCGTCACAGGGGACCGAGGCGCCATTGCCGAGGCGGACGCGCAGGCGATGCGCGATGCGGGGCTCGCGCATTTGCTGTCGATCAGCGGTCTGCATGTCAGTGCCGTGATTGGCGCGGTCTACTTTCTGGTCCTGCGGTTGCTCGGGCTGATTCCCTGGCTGGCCTTGCGCGTGCGTCTTCCGGTCATGGCCGCCGCCGGGGGCGCTTTGGCGGGAATGGGCTATACGCTGCTGACTGGCGCGGAAGTGCCGACCGTGCGTTCCTGCATCGGTGCCCTGCTGGTGCTGGCAGCGCTGGCATTGGGGCGCGAACCGTTGTCCCTGCGCATGCTGGCGGTTGCCGCTTTCTGCGTGCTGTTGCTCTGGCCGGAGTCGATTGTCGGTCCGAGTTTCCAGATGAGCTTTGCGGCGGTTCTGGCTATCGTATCGTTGGGGACAGCTGAGCCTGTCCGGCGTTTCCTGGCGCCGCGCGATGAAGGTGCTGCCATCCGGGTTTTGCGCTACCTGGCCATGCTGCTGCTGACCGGGACAGTGATCGAACTGGCATTGATGCCGATCGGGCTTTACCACTTTCATCGCGCCGGGGTGTACGGAGCTCTGGCCAATGTCGTAGCGATTCCACTGACAACGTTTGCCGTGATGCCATTGGTGGGTGCGGCGTTGGCGCTTGACATCATCGGGGGCGGCGCACCGGTGTGGTGGCTGGCGGGACGGGCGATCGATTTGCTGATAGCCATCGCGCACGGGATCGCAGCTAGACCGGGCGCTGTTACGGTGATGCCTGCGATGGGCGGCGGGCCGTTCTTGCTTTTCGTCGCCGGTGGGCTGTGGTTGGGACTCTGGAGTGGGCGCATACGCTTGTGGGGACTGCTTCCCGCAGTTGCAGGAACACTGATTCTGGCACTGATGGCTCCGCCCGATGTATTGGTCACCGGGCACGGGCGGCATGTCGGTCTCGTCGACCCACGCGGAGAGCGGCTTTTCGTCTTGCGCAACGGCCGTAGCGACTATGTGCGAGACAACCTGCTGGAGCTGGCCGGTATGGAAGGGGAACCGCTCCCCGTCGAAAATTGGCCGGGTAGCCGTTGCAACCGCGATTTCTGTACAGTGCCGGTCCGTCGCAACGACCACACTTGGCATCTTCTTGTCGCGCGCGGACGTGACGAAGTGCCGGAGCGTATGCTGGCGGCGGCCTGTGACAGGGCCGACATCGTAATCGCTGATCGCTGGTTGCCCCGCAGTTGCCGTCCGAAGTGGCTCAAGGCGGATCGTTCAATGCTGCAGCGCACCGGCGGTCTGGCGATTGATTTGGCCCGAGGCAGAGTCAGTGCCGTTGCCGACGGGCAAGGTGACCACGGATGGTGGCGCCCCGGCCGATAGGATGGCCGGAGCGGGCCTGTCCCTGGGTCAGTGGTAGCGGCGTAGCAAACCGGCCAGCTTCCCCTGAACCTCGACTTCGTCGGGGCCGTAGATTTGCGGCTCGTAGGCCGCGTTGGCCGGGTCGAGCCGCACCATGCCGCTATCACGGTGCAGATACTTGAGCGTAGCTTCCTCGCCGCGCACCAGGGCAACCACAATTTCCCCGTCCCGCGCGGTGTTGGTGCGCTTTACCAGCGCGAAATCGCCGTCGAGAATGCCTGCATCGATCATCGAGTCGCCCGAGACTTCGAGCGCATAATGTTCGCCCGAGCCGAGCAGGGCGGCCGGAACCGGC
This sequence comes from Novosphingobium sp., assembly GCA_037384205.1. Lineage (GTDB taxonomy): Bacteria > Pseudomonadota > Alphaproteobacteria > Sphingomonadales > Sphingomonadaceae > Novosphingobium. The sequence goes on from JARROF010000010.1 coordinate 20,670, forward strand.
AGCATCGACTGGCCTTCCAGCGCTTCGATCGGAACGCCGGCGGCAATGCGCCCATGCAGGGGGATTTCGATAACGTCGTTCGCAGGCTCCTGCATTGCACGCGGTGCTGATGTCTCGTTACTGTTGGCGGGCGCGGGACGGGAAGCGGGCTTATTCGTCGCATCCTCGGGTTGACGCAGCACTTCGAGCGCGCGGGCACGGTTGGGCAGGCGGCGGATGAAGCCGCGTTCCTCCAGAGCGGAAATCAGCCGGTGCACGCCTGATTTCGACTTGAGGTCCAGCGCTTCCTTCATCTCCTCGAAGCTGGGAGAAATGCCGCTCTCCTCAAGCCGGGTCTGGATGAACCGGAGCAATTCGTGCTGCTTGCGCGTCAACATGGTCGCTGCCTCTTGCTTGCCGTTCGCCGGACGTGTTCCGGTTGTGAACATTGAGAGAACAATTAAGCAACGAAATTTGTAACGTCAAGCAATACCGCCATTTTGGAGGAGGAACACGCGGATCTCGTCTCCCGGCATGCCTTCGGGAGCCGAAGCCTCGCGGTCGATCAGCACATTGCTGAGTGCTAGCGCGGAGACCGCGCCGCTGTCCTGAATGGTCTGGGGTACTGGGCAGGGCGTAGCGCGCGCCGAGCATCCGGCGCAGCAGCGGCAGCATGAAATGATAGGCGGTTACAAAGCTCGATACCGGATTGCCGGGAAGGCCCATCACGATCTGCGGTCCCGTCCGGCGGTCACGGCGGGCCACAAGGATCGGTTTGCCTGGCTTGATCGCTACACGCCAGAAATCGAGCGAGGCGCCCCAAGCCTCCAGCGCCGGGCGCACCAGATCGTGCTCGCCGACAGAGGCGCCACCGCTGGTGACGATCACATCCGCATGGTGAGCAGCGTCGAATGCGCCGGTTAGTGCATCGAGCGTGTCGGCGACCGGGCCGCTGCGCCAGGCATCGACGGGAAGCTTGCGCGCCATCGCAAGCAGCATCGCGCCATTGCTGGCGGGGATCTGGTGCGGCGCACACGTCTCGGGATCGGCGGAGAGTTCATCGCCGCTATCGATCACGGCCACGCGCGGCTTGCGGCAGACCGGCAAGTGCTTGTGTCCGGCGGCAATGGCCAGTGCGGCATCCGCCGGGCCGATCAGCGAGCCGGCGGCAATCACTTCGTTGCCCTGCATGAAATCGAGGCCGCAGCGCCGGATGTGCTTGTGCGAGGGAACGGGTGCCTCGCCGACCAGCGTGATATGATGGTCTTGGCGAGCAAGGTCTTCTTGCAGGATCACGGCCTCGGCACCTGCCGGAAGCAAGGCCCCGGTGGAGACCTGAACGGCCTGCCCGCTGCAGACTTCGCCTGTAAAGGGATGCCCGGCAGCACTTTCGCCTACGACTTTCCAGGGGCCCGCCATGTCATCGCCGGTCACGGCATAGCCGTCCATGGCGGAAAGATCGGCCGCGGGCTGGGTGCGGCGGGCCAGTAGCGGTTCGGCCAGATAGCGGCCAATCGAGCCCTCGATATCGACGTGCTCGACCGGTAGCGGGGTGGCGAGGGCAAGCAGGTGGGCCTGCGCCTCTTCAAGCGGTACGGGCGGATCTTTGGTCATCAGGCGCGGGGCTCCCACGTCCAGTGTCCAGACTTGCCGCCGCGCTTTTCGATGAGGCGGATTTCGCCGATGACCATGGCTTTGTCGAGCGCCTTGGCCATGTCGTAGATAGTGACGAGGGCCACGGACACCGCGGTGATTGCTTCCATTTCCACGCCCGTCCTGCCGGTGAGAGAAGCGGTGGCAGTGGCGCGGATCGCATTGTCCTCGAACGCGAAATCGATGTTTACCGCGTCAATGGCGAGCGGATGGCACATCGGGATGAGATCGCCGGTTTTCTTGGCGGCCATGATCCCGGCCACGCGCGCGGTGCCCAGCACATCGCCCTTGGGCGCATTGCCTGCGCGGATCGCTGCGAGAGCCTCGGCGCTCATGGCAATTAGGCCCGAGGCGACGGCGAGTCGCCGCGTCTCGGCCTTGGCGCCGACATCGACCATGCGGGCGGTACCCACGCTGTCGATATGCGTGAGGGACTGGCCCATGTTTACCCTTCCAGTAGCGCGCGGGTGGCCGCCTCTACATCGGGCTGGCGCATCAGGCTTTCACCGACAAGGAACGTGCGCGCGCCGCAATGCGAAAGGCGTTCGAGGTCGGCATGGGTGTTGATGCCGCTCTCTGCCACCAGCAGGGCACCTTCGGGGGCCAGCGGGGCGAGGCGTTCGGTCGTGGCGATATCGGTGACGAAGGTCTTGAGATTGCGGTTGTTCACGCCGATCAGCCGCGATTTCAGGCGCGCGGCGCGTTCCATCTCGGCTTCGTTGTGCACTTCGACGAGGCAATCCATCCCGCGTTCGAGCGCAGCAGCCTCGATCTCGGCCATCAGTGTATCGTCCAGCGCGGCGACGATGATCAGGATGGCATCGGCGCCGATGGCGCGGGCCTCGGCCACCTGCCAGGGATCGACCATGAAGTCCTTGCGGATCACCGGGAGGGATACGGCCTCGCGGGCCTCCATCAGGTAGTCCTCATGCCCCTGGAAATAGGGCGCATCGGTCAGCACCGAGAGGCAGGCCGCGCCGCCGCGTTCATAGGCCGCGGCATGATCCGCCGGGCGGAAGTCGGGACGGATCAGGCCTTTGGACGGGCTCGCCTTCTTGATCTCCGCGATCAGCGCGAAGTGATCGGCGGCCCTGCGGCGCAGCGCCGTTTCGAACCCGCGCGGCGCGCTCTGGTGGGCGGCGTGGCTATCGAGCGTGCCGATCGAGGCGACGGCCTTGCGTTCCTCGACTTCCTCGCGCTTGGTTTCGCAGATCTCGGTGAGTTTGTCGGACATGCCTGCGCTTTATGCGCGTGCGGGCATCAAGTCGAGAGGCGTGCGACGATCCTTCGACAAGCTCAGGATTCGGCACCCCCCGTCGGCACCACGAGGCCTGTCTCCTCCCCGCTCACCCCGCGCCTGTCGAAGGGGGTTGGCCTCAGGCCTGAACCGCGTCGATCCAGCAGTTGAGCAGGGCATTGGCAAGGCCCTTGTCGATAGCCTCTGCGGCTTCTTCCACGCCCTGCCGCCAGGTTTGCGCATCGCCCGCCACGATCAGCGCTCCGGCGGCGTTGAACAGCACGGCGTCGCGGTAGGGGCCGGGCTCGCCCTGGAGCAAGGCACGCAGTGCGGCGGCGTTGTATGTGGCATCGCCGCCCCGGATGGCCTCCACAGGGGCGGAAGGCAGCCCGGCATCCTGCGGGGCGATGCGGCGCATGGCCACTGCGCTTGCCTGTACTTCGGCCAGTTCGTTGCCACCCGCGAGGCTGAGTTCGTCGAGCCCTTCGTCGCCCGAGACGACCATCGAATGGTCGGTGCCGAGGCGGGCGAGGGCTTCGGCGTAGATCGGCACATAGGCCGGGCGGGCAATGCCAACGAGTTGGCGGCGCACATTGGCTGGGTTGGCCAGCGGTCCCATCAGGTTGAAGATCGTGCGGCGGCCGATCGCCTTGCGGATCGGCATGATACGGCCCATCGCCGGATGGTGCTTGGCCGCGAACAGGAAGCAGATGCCGATGTCGTTCAGCGTCGCTTCGGCGGTTTCGGCGGCCCGATCGAGATTGAGGCCGAGCGCTTCGAGCGTATCGGCCGCCCCCGCCTTGGAGCTGGCAGCGCGGTTGCCGTGCTTGGCCACCGGCACATCGCAAGCGGCCACGACCAGCGCCACGGCGGTCGATACGTTCAGCGTGTGGTGCCCGTCGCCGCCGGTGCCGCAGACGTCGATGGCGGTCGCGGGCGCTTCGACCGGGATCATCCGTGTGCGCATGGCCCGCGCGGCGCCGGCGATCTCGCTGGCGGTTTCGCCGCGCTCGGACAGGGCGATCAGGAACGCGGCGACATCGCTATCGGGCACTTGCCCGTCGAGAATCGCGCCGAATGCCGTTTCGGCCTCGGCTTCTTCCAGGGGATGAAGCGGATCGGGCAGGATCATAGGCCCATAGCTCACGCGGATAGCCGCTGCGGCAGCTTCGCGTCGATCCCGCACATCCGCAGGAAGTTCGCCAGCATGGCGTGGCCGTGCTCGGTCGCGATGCTTTCCGGATGGAACTGCACGCCGTGGATCGGCAGGGTTACATGGCGAAAACCCATGGCGTGGCCATCGTCCGAACGGGCATTGACCACCAGCGTCTCGGGAATGTCCTCGACGATCAGCGAGTGGTAGCGCGAGGCGGTGAAAGGAGAGGGTACGCCTTCGAACACGCCGGTATTGTCATGCGTGACCGGAGACGTCTTGCCGTGCATCAATCCGCCGCGCACGACCTTGCCGCCGAAATACTGGCCGATCGACTGGTGGCCGAGGCACACGCCGAGCAGCGGCTTTCCGGCATCGGCCGCTGCGCCCACCAGATCGAGGCTGATCCCCGCTTCATGGGGGGTGCAGGGGCCAGGCGAGATCAGGAAACCCTGCGCGCCGCTGGACAGGGCCTGCCCGGCGGACATGGCGTCGTTGCGCACGACTTCGACTTCGGCGCCCAGTTCCATCACGTAATGGACCAGGTTCCAGGTGAAGCTGTCGTAATTGTCGATGACGAGGATCATGAGCCGCCTTTCGCCGGTTTCTCGACAACGATCAAGGGGCCGAGCGGCGGACCGCCGTCAACGCGGCCGTGTTGCGGATCCCACAGCGAGGAAACGCTGCCATCGAGAAACAGCGCATTGGGGCAGTGCAGCGTGTCGCGGAAGTAGCGCGCGAGCTTGCCGAACGAAACCGGCTCGTCCGAAATCACGAAATGCGCGCGGCCCTTCGCGTCTACGCCGACCCCGTTGCGAAGCTTGAGCGATGTGCCGTCGGGGGCGATCTTCGGGTGCAGTTTGCCGTTTATCACCAGCATCGGGCCGGACTGCGTTCCGAAGTCCGGGCGGTTGGTGACTTTGGCGGCGAACGGACCGCTGGCAATCACGGCCCATGGCCCACCAGCCTTTCCGTAGAACACGCCGTTGGGCAGGACATGGAAATTGCCCGGCCCTTCATTGGTGTTGAGCTTTTTCAGCCTTTCGCCGTCCTCGACGTAATAGCCGATCGGTTGCCCATTGGCATCGAACATCCCGCCGTTCATCGCGAAAGCGACGGCGTGGGCCTTGTCGGGCCGGTTCACCGCCAGCTGTGAAAGGCTGCGATAGGGCGCGCCGCCCTTGGGGCCGAGCACCATGTGGATCGTGTTGCGCCCCGGCACGGCGGTGCAATGGGTGAAGGCGGCGCCTTCGAAGGTGGCGCTTTCGCAGGGCGGCGGCGGGGCGGCTTTCTGCTCGTCGGAACTGGATGAGCAGGCTGTGAGGAGGACTGCTGATAATACGGCTGCTCTCCAGAACAGCAGCCTGCTTTTCCCATTTTCGTCATCCCCGCGCAGGCGGGGGGCCAGTTGACGCATCATCAACACGAGATGGCGGGAGATGGGTTCCCGCCTGCGCGGGAATGACGAAGATTTTTGGCGTTGAGCAGGGGTATGGTCACTGCCCGAAACCCGTTTCCCCTGCCACGCGCACCGCTTCGCGCGCTGCGGCGAACAGGGCGCCGCTCTTGGCTTCGCATTCGCGCTGTTCGTAGGCTGGTTCGCTGTCGGCGACGATACCGGCGCCCGCCTGCACGTGGAGCACGCCGTCCTTGAGAACACCGGTGCGCAGCACGATGCACGAATCCACCGAACCGTCCGGCGCGAAATAGCCAACGCCGCCCGCATAAGCGCCGCGCGTTTCGGGTTCGAGTTCGGCGATGATCTCGCAGGCGCGGACCTTGGGCGCGCCCGAGACCGTGCCCGCCGGGAAGCCGGCGAAGACCGCATCGATGGCATCGTGCTTTTCCGTGTCGAGCTGGCCGACTACGTTGGAGACGATGTGCATCACATGGCTGTAGCGCTCGATCGTGTAGCTGTCGGTGACTTCGACCGTGCCCTTGGCGGCCACGCGGCCAACATCGTTGCGGCCAAGGTCCAGCAGCATCAGGTGCTCGGCGCGCTCCTTGGGATCGGTGAGCAGACTGGCCTCGTTCGCCTTGTCCTCTGCAGGCGTCTTGCCACGCGGGCGGGTGCCCGCGATCGGGCGGATGGTCACTTCGCCATCGCGCACGCGCACGAGGATTTCCGGGCTCGATCCCACCAGCGCGAAGCCGGGCAGGTCGAGGAAATAGAGGAACGGCGAGGGGTTTACGCGGCGCAAGCTACGGTAGAGCGCCAGCGGCGGCAGAGGAAAGTCGCAGGTGAAGCGCTGGGCCAGCACGACCTGAAAGATATCGCCCGCCTCGATGTAGTCCTTCGCCTTGAGGACCATCGATTCGTAGTCCCCGGCAGGCATGACCGGGTTTTGCACCGGCTCCGGCAAATCCGCGAGCAGCGGCGATTCCGGCACCGGTGCGGTGAGGCGGCGCAGGGCCTCGTCGATACGCTCGGCAGCGGCTTCCACCACGCGCTTGGGTGTTCCCGCATCGGGCCAGAGCGGCGCGACGCAGAACATCTCGTCGCTCAGCCGGTCGAACACGAGGATCAGCGAGGGGCGCACGAAGAGCATGTCGGGGAGGTCGAGCGCGCTCTGCTGCGCACGCGGCAGCTTCTCGACAAGGCCGATCGTCTCGTAGCCGAAATAGCCGACAAGGCAGGCCAGCGCCTTGGGCAGTTCGGCGGGCACATCGATGCGGCAGGCTTCCACCAGTGCGCGCAGTTCGGCGAGGCTGTCGCCGGGCAGGGGAGCGAAGGCCTCATGGTCGAACCGCCACTTGCGGTTGATCTCGCAGGTGTGGCTGCTGGCGCGGAACACCAGATCGGGATCGAGCCCGATCAAGCTGTAACGCCCACGCGTTTCGCCGCCTTCCACCGACTCGAGCACGAAATCGCCGCGCCCGTCCTCGAAGAGCTTGAGGGCAGCCGCCACCGGTGTTTCCGTGTCGGCGACAAGTTTGCGCCATAACAACGCCGGCTTGCCCTGTTCGAGCTGTTCGAGAGCACTCGTCCGATCCGATTCGCGTTGCATGCCGTGTGCCTTGCCGGGTCAGTTCGCAGAGCCGGTGCCAGCAAGCTGATTGCGCACGGCCTTGATCGCATTGGGGTGCTCGGTCACGCCCACATCCTTGCGGATCGCCTTGGCCAGCGCATCGCCATAGGCCTGACCCAGCTGCTGGCCGAGTTCACGGCGCGCGCCTTTTATGAGTTCATCGGATTCGACTTTGCCGGGTTCGATCTTCTTGAGCTGAACGACGAACCACACACGGCTCTCTGCGGCCGACTGCACTTTCACCGTACCCGTGGCCATATGGAACAGCAGTGAAACAGGCGGCGGCACTTGCCTGCCCTGACGCAGAGCGTCAGCCAGTGTCGGGCGCGACATCGTGACGTTCTGCACCGGCGGCAAGGGCTTGCCGACACCCGCCAGCGCCTGTTCGATCGTCTTGCCCTTGCCGATCTCGGCCTGCATCTTGACCGCAGCGGCCCGAGCGGCCTTTGAGCCGGTGTCGATCTTCCAGGCTTCCTTCACGTCATTCTTGATTTCGGCCAGGGGCGCAGGGGCGGACTGCATGATGTCGGCCACATCGAACAGTATGAAAGTCTGACCCGGAACGGCAGGTGCAACCTGCGGTTCTTCCTGGTCCATGGTGAAGGCTGTCGCCAGCACAGGCCTGACGTCATTGGGGACAGCCTCGCCGGGTTTCATATAGACTTGCCCGTCCGCCGTGACGGGGCCGGTCTTCCTGACTTCCAGGCCAAAGGCCTTGGCGACTTCGGGCAGGCTGGAGCCGTTGTCGAACTGGTCCTCGATATTGCCGGCCATATCAGTGAAGGCCTTGCGGCGCTTCTCCGTCATGATTTTCTCGGAAAGCTCGTCCTTGACGTCGGCGAGCGAACGGGCGGGCTTCTTCTGCTCTTCGTCGACCCGGATGACGTGCCAGCCCAGCGGGCTCTTTTGCGGTGTCGCGAGTTTGCCTACCGGCGCGGCGAAAACCGCAGCGGAGACCGCTTTCGAGAATTGGTTGGCAAGGTCTTCCCGGCTGAAAAAGGCAAGACCGGCTGCCTTGAGGCCCTTTTCGGCCGCGGCGGCTTCAAGCGTCTTGCCGCCTTCGACTTCGGCGACGACAGCCTTGGCCGCGGCTTCGGTGGGAACGATCGTCTGGGTGATCCGGCGCCGGTCCTGCGCGGCGTAAATCGCCTTGTCCGTTTCGTAGCGGGCAGCGATTTCGGCGTCGGTGGGAGCGGCTGGTTCCCTGACCGAAGTCTTGTCGAACGTGGCGTAACGGATCACCCGGCGTTCCGGCCGGATGAAGGCGTCGGTATGGTTCTTGTAAAACGTGGCGAGCTGCTTGTCGGTCGGGTCCTTGTCCGGCGCGAAAGCGAGAGAGGGCAGGGCAGCCACGGCGCCGGTGCGCGTCTCGGTGAGCAGGGCGCCGTATTGCTTGGCCGCGAATGCCGGCATCACCGTGCCGGTGGTTGCGGGGGCCATCAGTTCCTGCGCGGTAAGGTTATGCGCGATGTCATCGCGCAGCGCCTTTTCGGAAATGCCCTGCTGGGCCAGCGCCTGGCGAAAGGTGTTCTGGTCGAACTTGCCGTCCACGCCCTGGAAGGCCGGAATCTGGGCGATTTCGCTGTCGATCAGGCGCTCGCTGGGCAGAACCTTATGCTTCTTGCCGAAAACGTAGAAGGCAGTCCGGTCGACGAGGTCGCTCAGCACTTGCTCCACGCCGCCCTGCGTGACCAGCAGCTTCATTGTCGCGGTAGGCTGTCGCTGCTTGACGCGTTCCAACGCACGACGTGCGCCTGTCGTCAATGCGGAGGCGTTGATATCGTCGTCGCCAACGGTTGCAACCGCATCGCCTGCGCTCAGGCCTGCCGAATTGCGCATCCCGGCGATATCTCCGCTGGCAAAGGCAATGGCAATGAGAACCAGCGCCGCCAGCGCGATGGTCGCGCCGATCTTGGATTTGAAGAAGTTTCTGAAGAATGAGAGCATGGACCGTGCCGATCAGCGATTGCCAGGGCGAAGCCTTGCCAGCTTCGCATGAAACGGGCGCAGGCTTTAGGGGGCCTTGACGCATCCTGCAATGCCCCCTTGCAAATGAGCATCGCCAAGGTGGACAATTCTTTCCAGGATGACATTGGAATGGCTGGATATGATGCCGGATCGGGGCGGGCTCGCAGCCGATGGAGCGCCCCAGGGGCTGGTTCGCGAGCGGACCGGCGCATACTTTACCCACCATTAAAATACCGGACAATGACTTTTGACAGGCGGGCATGGCTGCCTTAGCAGCGCCGCGACAGCGATGGTTCCGATTCCCTCAACAGCGGGAAGCGGGCGGATTTCGCGCCGGATTGATAAAGGTTTGAAATGGCTGGACTGCCTTACATTGTCGGGAACTGGAAAATGAACGGCACGCGCGCGATGCTCAATGAGGCGCGCGCGATTGACCGGGCGGCCGCACGCTTTCCCAAGGTGCAGGTCGCGGTCGCGCCGCCGGCTACTCTGATCTACCGCACGCGCGATGCGGTCGATATCATCGGCGTGGGCGGGCAGGATTGTCACGCCAAGGAGAGCGGGGCTTTCACCGGCGATATTTCCGCGGTGATGCTCAAGGATGCCGGTGCGGATTTCACGATCGTTGGCCATTCCGAACGGCGCACGCTCCATGGTGAGGGTGATGCAGACGTGAAAGCGAAGGCCGAGGCCGCGCTGGCAGCGGGCCTGGGTGTGATTTTGTGCGTGGGTGAGACGGAAGCCGAGCGGGATGCCGGACGGGCCGAAGCGGTCGTTGGCAGCCAGCTTGAAGGTTCCTGCCCGCAGAGCGACGGAGCGCCGGAAAAGCTGTCTGTCGCGTATGAGCCGGTCTGGGCGATCGGCACAGGCCGGGTGCCTTCGGTCGAGGACGTGGCAACCATGCACAAGTCCATCCGCGACAAGCTTGTTGCCATCTACGGCGAGGGCGGTGCGGAAGTACGCATTCTCTATGGCGGCTCGGTAAAGGCCGATAACGCGTCAGAGCTGCTTGCAGTTCCCGAGGTTGGTGGCGCGCTTGTCGGCGGTGCCAGCCTTACCGCCGAGAGCTTCCTCGCCATTGTCGGTGCAGCGGCTTCGCTGGCCGGAGACTGAGCGTATTTTGTGCCGGGAGAAGACCATGCGGTTTCTCCCGGTGTTGCGCGGAGGCTTTCTTGAGCCTATCTGCGCCGCGAGTAATGCGGGCATCAGGCCCGCTGGAAGGCTGAGACGAAGATGTTCCTTTTTCTGACCGTGGTTCAGGCGTTGATTGCAGCGGCTCTTGTCGCCGTGGTTCTCATGCAACAGTCGGAAGGGGGCGGTCTTGGCGTCGGTGGCGGCAGTCCGTCGGGCTTGATGTCGGCGCGCGGCGCGGCCAATTTCATGACCCGGGCGACCGGAATTCTGGCGACCCTGTTTGTGGTGCTCAGCATCGTTCTGGCCGCGCTGGCAGTGGATCAGACCACCGGGCGCGATATCGACACTTCGCTTCAGCGCAACACTGCTCCGGCCGATCCGCTCGCCGGCTCGGCCGATCAGGGTGCCGTGACTGCGGACAAGTCAGCTCCTGCCGAAAAGGCACCCGCTGACGATCCGCTTTCCGGGGCTGCCAAGCAGTAACCCTTTTCGCGTTTTACCGTAACCGGATTGCCTTCTGGCCCTGCCAGAGGGGCATTCCTTGTGTTTGATCTGTGGGATTCAGGCTCTGGGCACTTGCCCTAGGGCCCCCATGCAATTTAAGGCCCGAATCCCATGGCGCGGCACATTTTCATCACCGGCGGCGTGGTTTCCTCGCTGGGCAAGGGGCTCATGGCGGCAAGCCTGGCAGCCCTGTTGCAGGCACGCGGATTCAAGGTCCGTATCCGTAAGTTCGATCCCTATCTGAACGTCGATCCGGGCACGATGAGCCCGTATCAGCATGGCGAGGTCTTCGTGACCGACGATGGGGCCGAGACCGATCTCGATCTTGGCCATTACGAGCGCTTTACCGGCGTTTCGGCGCGTCAGGCTGATAACATCACTTCGGGCCGCATTTACCGCGATATCATCGCCAAGGAACGCCGTGGCGACTATCTGGGCGCGACCGTTCAGGTGATCCCGCATGTGACCGACGCGATCAAGGATTTCGCGCAGGCCGATACGGATGATCTCGATTTCGTGCTGTGCGAGATCGGCGGTACTGTCGGCGATATCGAGGGGTTGCCTTTCATCGAGGCACTGCGCCAGATGCACAACGAGCTGGGGCGCGAGAACACCTGCTTCGTGCACGTCACGCTGGTGCCTTATATTGCCGCGGCCGGTGAACTGAAAACCAAGCCGACGCAGCACTCGGTGCGGGAACTGACAGGGCTGGGTATCCAGCCCGATATTCTCCTGTGCCGCTGCGACCGAGAGCTTCCGGAGAGCGAGCGCCGCAAGATCGCGCTGTTCTGTAACGTGCGCCCGCAGGCCGTGATTCAGGCGTTGGACGCACCCAATATCTATGCCGTACCCGAACAGTATCATCACGAAGGTCTTGATGCGGAAGTGCTGCATCACTTTGGTCTGACCTCGCCGGTGCCGGACCTTGCGCGCTGGGCCGATATCACCGATCGTTATGAGCACCCGGAAGGGGAAGTGACGATCGGAGTCGTGGGCAAGTATGTCGGCCTGCCCGACGCTTACAAGTCGCTCAATGAAGCGCTGGTTCATGGCGGCATGGCGAACCGGGTCAAAGTTCATATCAAGTGGATCGACGCGGAGATCTTCGAGAAGGCCGATTCCGAAATCGCGGCCGCGCTTGAGCCGATGCACGGGATCCTGGTGCCGGGCGGGTTCGGCGAACGCGGAACCGAAGGCAAGATTGCAGCCGTGCGTTTCGCGCGCGAGCGCAATGTGCCGTTCTTCGGCATTTGCCTGGGCATGCAGATGGCGTGCATCGAAGGTGCCCGGGCGGCCGGTATCGCCAAGGCCGCCTCGACCGAATTCGGACCGACCGATGAGCCTGTCGTCGGCATCATTACGGAATGGATGGGCAAGGACGGTCTTGAGCAGCGCGCGGCGGGCGGAGACCTTGGCGGCACCATGCGTCTCGGCGCCTATCAGGCGGAGCTGTCACCGAATAGCCATATCGCCGCGATTTACGGCGCGACATCGATCAGCGAGCGTCATCGCCACCGCTATGAAGTGAACGCATCCTATCGCGATGCGCTGGAGAGTGGCGGTCTGATCTTCTCGGGAATGTCTCCCGACGGGCTGCTGCCCGAGATCGTCGAGCGGCCGGATCATCCCTGGTTCGTCGGCGTGCAGTTCCATCCGGAGCTGAAGTCCAAGCCGTTCGATCCGCACCCGCTGTTTTCCGGTTTTATTGCCGCCTCACTGCAGCAGGCGCGTCTCGTCTGATCCACAACTCTGATCAGCGACGTCTGATCGGGACAGCGCTGGAAAAACAAAGGGCTGGCTCCTCTCGGGGAGCCGGCCCTTCGCATTACCGGTGGCTTGCCGGAGCGTGCCCCGGATAGATCAGATCAGTTTCCAGGTCAGCGGCAGAACAACCGAGTTGGTGCCGGCCGGCGGAGTGGGGACGCTGCCGACGCGGGACATCATATCAACGGCTTCCTTGTCGAGCGAGCGCGAGCCCGACGATTCGGCCAGCTCAGCCTTCTCGATCTTGCCCGAGGCGGAGATGTAGATCTTGACCTTGGCAGTGCCTTCCTCGCCGCGCATCTGGGCGGTGCGGGGGTAGGACTGCTTCGATGCAACGGTGCGCTTCACCGAGCTGAGCCAGTCGTTGGCAAAGGCCGGGTTGACGCTCAGCGCCAGTACGGAAAGCGCTGCGGAAATTTTCAGAATCGTCTTCACACTTAGTCTCCATATCCGATGGGAGGCCGGATTGCAGGCCAGCCGTCCCGGGGGCACTCACTTCAAACTTCAGAATTCGCTCCAGTCGTCGACGGCGAGGGCGTTGGCCCCGGCCACGGCCGGCCGCGGCGCGAACTGGACAGGCTCTTCCTCGACCGGTTCCTCGGACACGGTCGGGCGCGGCGCGCTGAAACTCTGGGATGACGCCGCCAGTGACAGGCTGGAACCGCCTCCGCCAAGCTTGAACGCCGACATCTGCGTCATCAGGCGCTGGGTCTCGTGCGAGAGGTTGCGGCTGCCGGCAGAGCTTTCCTCGACCATTGCGGCGTTCTGCTGAGTGAACGTGTCCATTCCGCCGACCATGGTCGAGATCTCGGTAATGCCTTCAGCCTGCTTTTCGGCTGCCCCGGCAATCTCTTCGACCAGACCGGCCACAGTCGCGACTTCGCCGACGATCTGGCGCAGCGCGTCGCCGCTGCTTTCGACCAGAGAAACGCCGTCGCCGACCTGCTTGGTGCTGCGGTCGATCAGTTTGCGGATGTCGTTGGCCGCATCGGCCGAGCGCTGGGCCAGCGCGCGCACTTCGGTGGCGACGACCGCGAAGCCCTTGCCGGCTTCACCGGCGCGGGCCGCTTCGACGCCTGCATTGAGCGCAAGAAGATTGGTCTGGAAGGCGATGCCGTCGATGACGTTGATGATCGCAGCCATTTCGCGCGAGGTCGCCTCGATACCGCGCATGGCGTCTACGGCGTCGTGAGCGATGCCTTCCACCTTGGTTGCGGTTTCACGGGCCACGATCAGCCGGGTGCTGGTCTGGCGGGCATTATCGGCAGTGACCTGAACGACGCTGGTGAATTCGCTTAGCGTGCGTGAGGTATTGGCAAGCGAACTGGCCTGCTGTTCGGTACGACCGGCAAGGTCGGACGTGGCCGCAGCGATCTCGTCGGTGCCGACTTGAATCGAATTACAGCCGTCGACGAGTTCGCGCATCGTCTCGGAAAGGCGTGAGACGGCCAGATTATAGTCCACGGGGAGGCGGGCGAGTGCGCCTTTTCCGGTCTCCGCAAGACGGTTCGTCAGGTTGCCTTCGGCCAGCTGGGCAAGGCCATTCCCGATCGCTTCGACAGTGCGCTGCAGATCGCGTGCACGCTCCTGTTCTTCCTGAGCCCGTTCCTGATCGGAGCGAGCCAGTCCCTGAAAGCGCTCAAGCGCGCGGGCAAGGCTGCCCAGCTCGTCCTGGCGTTCAACGCCGGGGATCACTACACTGGTGTCACCGTCAATGAGACTGCGCACAGTGTCGTCGAGGCGCTTCACCGGGCGGGCCACGGAGCGCATCATGAAAACGAGAAGAACGACAGCGCAAACCAGGCCGCCCAGCGCGGTTGCCGTTACGATCTTGCGGGCCTTTGCATAGATCGTTTCGCCGCGCTTGGCCGCGTCGCCGGCTGCCTTGGTGTTGAGATCGACCAGCGAGAGGAGGTGATCCTCCATGTTGTAGAAGCTGTCGAGGCCGTCGCCTTCGTATATTTCATGCGCTGCTTCCGGATCGGTCTGCGCGAGTTTCAGCATGTCGTCGTTTTGCGCGACATAGGTGTTCCAGTCTTCGCGAACCTGGCCCAGCGCGGCGATCTGATCCGCTCTGTGGATATGCGAGCCGTAATCCTTGAGAACCTGGTCTATCACGGCTCCGGAATTGCGCAGAACCTTGTTCTGTCGTTCCCATGCCGGCGTACCAGCCGCGTTCAGGGTGTCGTCCTGATGGATGCGGTACTGCGAGGCATAAGCGTGAAGATCACCAAGGGCCTGTGATGCAGGCAGCGAATCGGTCGTGAGCTCTCTTGTCAGGGCATTGACGTCCCCGATCTGACGGATCGCAAAAATGCCCAAACCTGCCATGAAGGCAAGCAATAGGCTGAAGGCGAACACCAAGCGGTGGGCGATCTTCAAACGTTTCATTGGCTGGTTGAACTCCTGGGGGCGGGGGAATGCAGGAGCTTGTTTAGCCGGGTTTGGTTTGGGTCGTTTTAAGTGAGTTAAGGGGAAATACCGAAGCTGTTCAGGTGGGAAACGGTTAGGGTCTTTTACCGATGTCTCTCAGGTATTGGTTTATGGCGCGGTAAGGTTTGCATCGAAAGACGAAAGGCGGCCCGGATTTCCGGACCGCCTCCTTCAACGGTTTGAAATATTGTTGATTCTGGAAATCAGGCCGCAGCCGTGTCCTCATCCGAGCCATTCTCGACAACCGTCAGCGTGTTGCCGCCGATAGCGATTTTCTTGGGCTTCATCGCTTCGGGTACTTCGCGGACAAGGTCGACGATCAGCAGACCGTCAGCCAGATCGGCGCTGTCGACGCGCACGTAATCCGCCAGTTCAAAGCGACGCTCGAATCCGCGCTGCGCTATGCCGACGTGCAGGAATTCACCGTCGGAGGAGTCCTCGGGCTTGTTACCCTTGACGATCAGCAGGTTGGCCTGGGCGGTAATGTCGATATCGGCCGGCTTGAATCCGGCGACAGCGAGCGTGATGCGGTAAGCATCCTGACCGCGGCGTTCTATGTTGAAGGGCGGATACTTGTCGCCCGCATTCGCGCGGCCCTGACTCTCGATCATGTCGAACAGCCGGTCAAAACCGACCATGGTGCGGCGATAGGGCGAAAAATCGATACGGTTCATGACAAAAATCCTCCAATGAGCAATCTTCGTATTGATGAGGCCCGGGAAACCGGCACCTCGTGGACGAGCCATCCCCGATGCGGGCCATGACTCGTATCCCTAGATATGATAGCGGCCCGCCGTTTCAAGGGTCGTGAGACGCGCAGGAAAGGAACCGCCGATGAGCCAGCCCAAGGTCGAAATCTATACCAAGTGGGGATGTCCCTACTGCGTAGCCGCCAAGGCGCTGCTCGATCGCAAGGGCGTGCCCTACGCGGAATACGATATCACCATGGGTGGCCCCAAGCGCGCTGAGATGGAAGAGCGGGTGCCCGGTGCTCGCACGGTGCCGCAAGTTCTGATCGACGATAAGCCCTACGGCGGTTTCGACGATATCAATGCGCTGGACAGACAGGGGCAACTCGATCCCGTTCTGGGGCTCTGACAGGATGGCACTGGCTGCGATCCTGCAGATGACCACGGGCATAGATCCGGCCGTCAATGCCGCGACGATCGTCAAAGCCATGGCAGAGGCGCGCGGGAAGGGGGCGGCTATGCTCTTCACGCCGGAGATGTCCGGCCTGCTCGATCGCAAGCGTGGCCGTGCCAGGGCTTCGATTCGTAGCGAAACGGAGGATGTTGTCCTCGCGGCCGTCTGCGAATCGGCGGTGCGGGATGGGATCTGGGTGCATCTGGGGTCGCTGGCCATTGCGCGCGAGGACGGCCGCTGGGCCAACCGGGCCTTTGTGATCGATGACAAGGGAGAAATTCGCGCCCGCTACGACAAGATTCACATGTTCGACGTGGATCTCGCGACGGGTGAATCCTGGCGAGAATCCAATGCTTACGCAGCGGGTGAGGATGTGGTGACGGTGGAAACACCGCTCGGCCGCCTCGGGCTGGCGATTTGCTACGATATCCGTTTCCCGGCACTGTTCGAGGCGCTGGGACGCGCGAAGTGCGACGTTATCGCCATCCCCGCCGCGTTTACCGTGCCGACGGGCAAGGCGCATTGGCACCTGATGCAGCGCGCCCGTGCGGTAGAGGCCAGCGCATATGTGTTGTGCGCGGCGCAAGTCGGTCATCATGACGATGGGCGCGAGACTTACGGCCATTCGCTGGCGATCGATCCTTGGGGAGAGATACGGCTTGATATGGGCGGCGAAGTGCCCGGTCTCGGCTATGCCGAGATCGATCAGGCGCGTCTTGCTGAAGTGCGGGCACAACTGCCCAGTCTTGCCAACCGGCGCGTTATTGCCACATAGGCTCTGTATGATTGTCTATGATCTGGAATGCCGCAGCGGTTCGCACCGTTTCGAGGGGTGGTTCAAGTCTTCGGAGGATTTTTCCTCCCAGCGGGACTGTGGGTATCTGGCCTGCCCGATGTGCGGTCCGGTGGATGTGATCAAAGCCGTGCAGGCACCGCGCCTGGGCCGCAAGGGCAATCAACTGGTAGATGCGGCTCCTGCCCGCAGCGAGGGGCAGCACACCGAGACAATTGTCGCTCCGGTATCGGCTCAGCCCGTTGCCCCCGTGGCCAACGCGCCCTTGCCGCCGCAAGCGATGGAATTGATTCATAAGCTTGCCCAAATGCAGACGGAAGCACTTAAGACCTCGCGCTATGTCGGCGAGTCTTTTGCGGAAAATGCCCGTGCCATGCACTATGGCGAGCGCGATGCCGAAGCGATCCATGGCGAGGCAACGCCCGACGAAGCCCAGGATTTGCTGGAAGAAGGGATAGCGGTAATGCCGCTGCCGTTCCCGGTAACGCCGCCCGATCAGGCGAATTGAATTCCTGCCGACAGTCAAGTTGTGCTTTGAAGGAAATGATGCGCCTTGACGAAGAAAGTTTAAACTAACTTTTCGTCACCTTGGTTGATTGGAACCGGTCCCTCGCCGACATTTCGCCAAACCCGCTGGACGAACTACCTGGTTTGGAAGAATCGGAGCCGCCTGAACCGTGACGGTTCACGATTTTCCATAAATCCCATAAATTCCATAAATTCAATACTTTAACAGTGTATCACGCCTCGTCGACCGGAGAAGAAACGCGGTGCCCCCGTTTTGGCGCGTACCGGTCGCGACCATGGGCTTCAGCCCGCCGGGCACGGCCTTCAGCATGGTGACCGGTGGCTGGGTCACGGGGGCGGCCAACCACCTCAAGCTCATGCGCGAGCTCAAGGAGGAAGGACGGATGCTGCCGGGCAATTTCGATTTCCCCGAAAAGTATGAACTGATCGACCGGCCGTCCCACATGCCCGAACCATGCACCCTGACAGCCGGGCGCACAGGGTTTTACCTGGCCTGATCGGGGATGGGCACACCTTCGGGCAGCACCAGAACTTCCAGTCCGGCGCCGGGTGTAAGGTATCGCCGGGCCATCGCTTCCACATCGGCGGGTGTCAGCGCGAGCAAACGCGCCCGGGCCTTTTCGAATCGCTCGATCCGGTCGGCTTCGGTCTGCGCGCGATCGACCAGCGATAGCCAGCCGCCATTGCTCTTGAGCGCGTTCTGCAGCGCTTCGAGCAGGGGCTGGCGGGCACGCTGGAATATATCCTCGCTGACGGGCGCCGTGTTCAGTCCGGCAATGACCTTGCGGATCGCGGCGCGCGTGGCGGCAACGTCGGCAACGTCGATGGAGGCATTCACCGCGAACAGGCCGTATCCCTTCCAGTGGCGTGAGAGCGAACTGCTGGCGGACGGGGAATAGGTCTTGCCCAGCGCCTCTCGCAGTTCGTCGGTCAGTTCGATCCGTGTGATCCGTTCGAGCATTTCCAGCGTGAGCGTGGCCACCGGATCTCTATCGTCCCGTGTCGGCCAGACGATCCGCATCAGCGCCTGATTGGTCGCGCCGGTATGGCGGATCACCCGCAACGAGCGGTCCGCCGTGAAGGTGCGCGGAGGCTGGCTCGCGTAGCTTTGGAACGCCGGTTCGCGCGCAGGCAGGGAGCCCAGCGTTCTGGCGACGAGCGCGATGGCCTTGTCTTCATCCACATCGCCTACGATTCCCACCTCGATGGCGCCATGGGCAAGCCGTCCGCCGATGTCTTCGCGCAGTCTGGCGAATGTCAGGTGGCGGTAATCCTGTGCAGGCTGGAGGCTGAAACGGGGATCGTTGTCCGAAATGATCGCTCCGAGATCCGCACGCAGCGCGGAAGCAGGCGTAGCACGTATCTGTGCGAAGTAGTTGTTCACCGACTGGCGATACTGAACTTCGCCTTCCGGACGATAGCCAGGATCGGATATCAGCGCCGTCATAAGATCGAGCTGCAGTTCCAGATCGCCCGGAATGGTAGTCGCCGCCGATTTGAATGTGGCTTCGCCCCGCGCTAGGTTCAGGCTGAGCGTGTGCCCTGCCAAAATAGTATCGAGTTCGTCACGGCTGTGTTTGCCGAGGCCGCCTTCGTCGAGATAGGGCGCCATTTCGCTGGCGGTCGGATTGACCTTGGTATCGAGCATGTCGCCGCCGTCGATGGCAAGGCTGACGCGGACTTTGTCCTTTTCGATATCGGTGTGCTTGATGTTGAGCATCACCCCGTTGGCAAAGCGCACTTCGCGGATGCCGAGCAGCGGTTCGCGCGTGTCGCTTGTCACCGTTCCGGGCGTGCCGAAGCTGGTATAGGCGAACTTTGCGGTGCTGGTGGCGGCCTGCTGTGCGATCGGCTCGCGCATGGCCTGGCGCCATGCCGCGCGCAGGGCCTCCTTGCCGCCTGCGGGCGCCTTACGCCCGCGAAAGCGGATCAGCGGCTGGTCAAGCGGCACTGCTTCGCGCTTCATCGCCACGAGGACGGCGGTGGGAGTTATGCGTGGAGCGAAGGCTTCGAACCGGGCCAGCGAGGACGCGGGCGTGGAGGGTACAGTGCCGTCATCCACCATCGCTAACGCGGCCCGGGCCAGCGCCACGTTGGTGCGGGTTTGCGCGGAGCTTGCAGCGTTGGTGATCCCGGTGCGGATTTCGGCCACCTGTTCGGCCACTTCGTTTGCCGTGAACCCATGGGAGAGCGCACGCCGGTATTCGCGCACGGCGGCTTCCAGTCCCTTTCTCCAGTGGCCGTCCACGGTGTCGGCGATCAGGCGGGTGGAGCGCGCGGCTTCGAACACGTCGCCGGTGCCGAAACCGGCGCCGCGGAAGGGCGGGTTTGCGCTACGGCCAAGGCGCTGCAAGCGGCGGTTGACGATCGCATAGCCGACCGAGCGGAGCAGGTTTTCCTGCCGCGTGGCGACGGAGTCAGGCTCATCGAGATAGCGCCCGTTTCGCAGCACCGTCACGCGTTCGGACAGCGCGGGATCTATATAAATTTCGGTGCGGTTTTTGTCCTTGCGCTCTACCGGCCCGGCCCCGGGTTGTTCCTCGGCCGGTGCAGGCATCCAATCGTTGAAATGGCGCACGATGCCCGCTTCGACCGACCGAACGTCGATATCCCCCACAACCACCAGCGTGACATGGGCAGGCACATATTCGCGCTTGTAGAACGCTTTCAGGGAGGCGCTGGTCGCTGCATTCAGCGTTTCGGGAGTGCCGATCGCGAAGCGGTGGCCGTAACGGGCCTGCGGATAGAAGAAGTGCGTTGAATCGACGACATTGCGCAAGGCCCAGGTGTTGCGGTCGCGCATCTCCGACAGCACCACGCCGCGCTCACGATCCACCGCGCCTTGCGAGATGGTGAGATTGCTGGCCGTCTCACGCATCAGCATCAGCGCGGTGTCGAGCAGCACCGGATCATTGCGCGGCAGGTTCAGCTTGTAGACGGTGTGATCGAAACTGGTCGAGGCATTGGTATCGGCTCCGAAGGCCAGCCCGTCACGCTCAAGCAGCTTGACCATTTCGCCTTCGGGCACGCGCCTGGAACCGTTGAAGGCCATGTGCTCGACGAAATGGGCATAACCCTGTTCGCTGTCGCTCTCGTCGAGCGATCCGACGTTCACATCCATACGCACCACCGCCGTGCCTTTGGGCGTGGCATTGTGGCGGATGATGTAACGCATCCCGTTGGCGAGCTTGCCGAAACGGAAATCCGGATCGACGGGAATATCGCTCTTTTCGAAGGCCCAGCGGGGATCTTCAGGGTAGGGGGGCTGAGGGGAAGGGTTGGACCTCGCGGCCAGCGCCGTGGGCGCCAGCACAACGAGGAGGGCAATCAGGTAAGCTCTCATTGCGCGGGAGTGCCCGAGAGGGGGGCACATAACAAGCGGTAACAAAGGCAAATCCTCCCTGCCGTGAAGCGGTGGGGAGGGGGATCGCCGACGCAGGCGGTGGTGGAGGGGGCTCCTGCCCCTCCGTCATTCGCTACGTGAATGCCACTTCCCCATTGGCTCGCCAACAGGGAGGAGTTCTTGCTTACTTGCCGCGCAGCTTGCGGTGCTTGGACAAGTCGAAGACCTCGCTCGGCCCGTTGTCGTCCTGCAGCAGACCGAGGCGGCGGGCGACTTCCTGATAGGCTTCTTCCTCACCGCCCAGATCGCGGCGGAAGCGGTCCTTGTCGAGCTTTTCGCCGGTGGCCATGTCCCACAGACGGCAGCCGTCGGGGCTGATCTCGTCCGCGAGAATCACGCGGCTGAAATCGCCGTCCCAGATGCGGCCGAATTCCAGCTTGAAGTCGATCAGGCGGATGTTGATCGCGGCGAACATGCCGCACATGAAGTCGTTCACGCGGATCGCCATATCGGCGATGTCCTGCATCTCGTCGTGCCCGGCCCAGCCGAAGCAGCGGATGTGTTCCTCGGCGATCATCGGATCGCCCAGCGCGTCGTCTTTATAATAGTATTCGATCAGCGTGTGCGGAAGCATCTCGCCTTCGGGAATGCCCAGCCGCTTGGAGATCGAGCCGGCCGCGACGTTGCGCACGACGACTTCGATCGGGATGATCTCCACCTGCCGTACAAGCTGTTCACGCATATTCAGGCGGCGGATAAAGTGGTTGGGCACGCCGATGTGGTTGAGGCGGGTGAAAACGTATTCGCTGATGCGGTTGTTGATGACGCCCTTGCCCTGGATCGTGCCTTTCTTCTGCGCATTGAACGCAGTGGCATCGTCCTTGAAATACTGGATCAGCGTGCCGGGCTCCGGGCCTTCGTAAAGGATCTTGGCCTTGCCTTCGTAGATCTGGCGGCGACGGGACATGGTTTTCGTCCTTCAAACGGCAAAAAGAGCAAGCCCCGGCCCCTCGAGTCTTTGATGACTGTGCCGGTCGGGGAATTTTGGCGGGCATATAGTGAAAGCCGGGCCAAAAGCAAACCGCCCGCTCCGGAGTTGGTGGACATGTGGTTCGTGGGCAGATTATCAATCCCGCCATGGCCGTTACCGTCAAAGCCCTGACCGGAGAACAGATCCTTGCAGTGATCGACGATCTTGCTGCGCTGCGCATGGCGGTCTTTGCCGAGTGGCCTTATCTTTACGATGGCGATCCGGCCTATGAGGCCGGATATTTGCGGGAATTCGTGGAAGAGCCTGACAGCATTCTGGTGGCCGCCTGCGACGGAGACAGGGTGGTGGGGGCGGCCACGGCTTCGCCTATGTCGGCGCAGAAGGCTCAATTCCGTGCCCCGTTCGAAGCGAGGAGACTCGATGTCTCGCGGCTGTTCTATTTCGGCGAATCCGTGTTGCTGCCCGAATATCGCGGCCAGGGCATCGGGCATGCCTTCTTCGATCACCGGGAGGCGCAGGCCCGCGAATGCGGAGCGAATGCAGCTTCGTTTGCTGCGGTTATCCGCCGGGCGGATCATCCGGACCGACCGGACGGCTATGTTCCGCTAGACGGGTTCTGGCGCAAACGCGGCTATGTGCCGGTGGACGGTTTTGTTACGCAACTGGGCTGGAAGGACCACCGGGATGCCGGTGAAACGCCCAAGCCCATGCAATACTGGTTGCGGCGGTTTTAGGTTCTTTCCTGCCGGATAGTCTCTGCCAGATGGCGTGCGGCTTCCTGTACTTGCCGCCAGGTTTGCGCGAATCCTTCCGGACCGCCGAAATAGGGATCGGCCACGTCCTGCCCGGTCATTCCCGGAATATGATCCAGTAGCAGGGACAGGCGTGCTTGCGGTGCGGGCGGTGCGATCCGTTTCAAGTCGGCCAGGTTCTGCCGGTCCATAGCGACGATCCGCTCGAAACGCATGAAATCGTCTGGGCCGACCTGCCGGGCGCGGTAGGCGGCGATGTCGATTTCGTGGTGCAGGGCTTCTGCACGGGCACGCGGGTCCGGGGGGCTGCCGGTATGCCAGGAACCGGTGCCGGCCGAATCCACGATCAGATCCACACCTGTCGCCTGCGCCGGATGGCGCAGCGCCGCTTCGGCGAGTGGCGAACGGCAGATATTGCCGAGGCAGACGAACAGAACAGAGGGCAGGGCTGTATTCATATCGGGCTTTCTAGCCGTGTCCGGTTTCGGCGTCATCCGACTGTATTCGGGCGCGATATCGTTCTTATCGCTTGTTTAACCAATAAGGTGCGAAAGGGGCCATGCCCGGCAGTCCGGGTACGAGGAGCAAACCTGCAGTGCCGGCCTTTCGGTGCGCGCGGCAGGCTGCCGATTTTTCGAGGTGAATTTTCGTTTACGCAAGGTCAAAAGGCTTTCTCGACCATTGCCAGTCAGTGTCGTGGGGTAATTCGTTAAGGGGTTGGCGATATCCTCCGGCAAAATCGGCCGATTTTTCATCGAGCTAGCGTGGTTAACCGATGCACCCAGTCAAAGGCTTCCTGAGACGCCTGTTCCGCGATGCCGCGGGTAACATATTGCCGCTTGCCGCGGTTGGCATGGTCGTTGCCGCCGCCGTTGTGGGATCGGCAATCGACATGAGCCAGGCCTATCGTATCGACAATCGCCTGCAGGCGGCGTGCGACGCAGCCGTGCTGGCCGGCCGGCATGCTGTGACCAACAATGGCCTGGACGACGCGGCAAAGACGGCGGCGAACAACTTTTTTGCCACAAACTTCAGCGACGATGCCGAAAAGACGACCGGCACGCAATTCACGCCTTCCTCGGATGATAACGGCGTGACTGTCAAGGGCGTGGCGTCCACGACTTATTCCACGCTGGTCATACGTCTGTTCGGCTATACATCGTTCCCGCTTTCGGTTTCCTGCACTTCGTCGATGGGGGTCGGCAATTCCGACGTAGTACTGGTGCTCGATACCACCGGATCGATGGGCAGCAACATCACTTACGGACAGACTCGTCTGCAGGCGCTGCAGGCGGCGATGAAGAACTTCTACACGACCCTTTCGACGGCCACTTCGGGGTCGAATGCGCGCATTCGCTATGGCTTTGTGCCGTACAGCACGACCGTGAATGTGGGGCGCCTGCTCTATGCCCAGAATCCGGACTATATTGCGGACAAGCATACTTATTCGTCGCGTAAGGCAGTCTACAAGACGGTTGTATCGGGCACGCCGACATACAGTAATGAACAGACCGGCAGCAGCTGGACGGACTATAAAGGCGGATACTGGCAAAGCAGCGATTGCCAGGACGATCTGCCTGCCGTGAGCAGCACTTATATCGACAAGGGTGCCGCGACGACGTCCTCACCCTCGACGACGACCAGCAGTTCCGGCCAAACGGTTACAACGGTAACGACCACGCAGCCGCAGATCCAGATCACGGCCGCGCAGTGCGCATCGTACACTGCGTCGTCCTGGTGGGGTGACTACACCGCTTACAAGATCCAGATAAAATACAACTCGCGCGACACGACGACTACGACCACTTACGGGTACGATGCCGTGACAGGCAGTGTTTTCGATCATTTCGATTACATGCCGGTCGAATACGATACCAGCACCTACAAGACCTTCGCGTCGGTTTCGACGCTGACGGGAAATGCCTATGCAGGATCAAGTCGGCCCGGCACGGTGACGTCGACCTGGAATGGCTGCATCCACGAGCGCCGGACAGAATCCGCCAGCAGTTTTAGCTATTCAAGCCTGACCGGGATTTTGCCTTCCGACGCGCTCGATATCGATATCGATACGGCACCGGATATCAACGACGAGGGCACCAAGTGGGCGCCGATGTGGCCGCAGATCGTCTATAATCGCTATGCCACGACAACCGATGATTGGGGCAGGACGAGCCGTTCGGCCACTACCGGCACTGGCGACTATGGATACACGGTCTCATCTCCTTGCCCTGCTGCCGCGCAGGGGCTGAAGGAAATGGATCAGACCGATTTTGACGCCTATGCCGATTCGCTGAATGCAACGGGTAATACCTACCTCGATATCGGCATGATCTGGGGAGGGCGCCTGCTTTCGCCGGAGGGTATTTTCTCCGGCACTGTAAACGAAGCGCCCGCAAACGGGGGCAAGGTGTCCCGCCATATCGTGTTCATGACCGACGGCATCATGCAGCCGAACAACTCGATCAACGAGGCGTGGGGCCTGGAATGGTGGGACCGCAATGTCACGGATGACGGCAGTTCCAATGACACCGCGCGTCATACGTCCCGGTTCCTGACTACCTGCTCGGAGATCAAGTCCAAGGGTATCCGGATCTGGGTAATCGCATTCACCTCGGGTCTTTCGAACGATCTTAAGACCTGCGCGTCGGACGACAGCTCGTTTACCGCTGGCAATGCCGATGAACTCAACAATGCCTTCCAGGAAATCGCCAAGCAGGTTGGCGAACTGCGAGTGACATCGTAATGGCTGGGCACCATCCATACAGTGCCAGGCTGCGCTGGCGTCTGGCCGGTTTGCACAAGGCCCGGGATGGTGCGACCATTGTTGAATTCGCGCTGGCCGCGCCGGTGTTTTTGATGGTGCTGATCGGCATCTTCGATGCCGGTTACATGGCTTATGCCACAGGTGTCCTGCATGGTGCGGTTCAGGAAGCGGGGCGTAATTCCTCGCTGGAAACGGCGGATACTTCTGCTGCCGATGCTTACGTTACGGGCGTCATGCAAGGCGTGCTGCCGGGCGCTGTGGTGACGACAGCGCGCACGAGCTACTACGACTTCAGCGACATCGCTCGGCCGGAAGCGTGGAACGATGCCAACAACAGCGGCACCTGCGACAACGGCGAGAGCTACACCGACGAGAACGGCACCGGGCAATGGGATGCCGATATCGGTGCATCCGGCAACGGTGGCGCCAACGATGTCGTTGTCTATACTGTGACCGTTACCTACACGCCGGTATTTCCGAACCCGTTCCTTCCCGGAACCGGAGGGACGCGCAAGCTGACAGCATCAACCGTGAAGAAAAACCAGCCGTTTGCGAACCAGCAGGCCTATGGGGCGGCTGCCGGGACATGCAACTGATGCGTGCGCTCAGGAACCTGCTTCGTCGTCTGCGGCGTGACGAGTGCGGCATATCGTTGATCGAGCTTGCGCTTGCGATACCGGTGATGCTGTCACTGGGGCTCTACGGCACTGAACTGGCCTACATGACGATCGTGAACATGGAAGTCAGCCAGATCGCCATTTCCGTGGCCGATAACGCCTCGCGTCTCGGCCAGACGGACAACAGCTCGGTTACGCCAACCGTTAAGGAAATCCAGATCGATTCCGTGATGGCGGGCGCGCTGGTGGAAGGGAACTCGTTCAATTTCAACGCGAACGGGCGGATCATTCTGTCGAGTCTGGAAAAGGATGGCACTACGGGGAACCAGTACATTCACTGGCAACGCTGCAGTGGTGACCTTGGAGTCAATTCTGCCTACGGGACGGCCCTGACGACGCTGGGCGGCATGGGGCCTAGCACGCACCTGATCAAGGCAACGAGCAAGTCGGCCGTGATGTTCGTGGAAGTCTATTACAAGTACAAACCGCTTTTCGGTACAATTTTCGTAGGCGATACCATGTTTTCGCGAGAGGCCGCCTTTATCGTCAGGGACAATCGCAATCTGACAGCGGGCGTGACCGGATCGAACGGGCAATCGTCCTGTAGCTGATCCCTTCCAGGCATCCGCCGGAGCGATCAGTCCTGTCGATCCGCACGACGTTGGGCGAGATATGCTGCATTTCATTCCCGTCTACGCGACTTCCGACAAAGACCATGGACGATCCCACCGCGCTCTCCGCCAAAGGGCGCGACAAGCTGGTCAATCACGCGGAAAATCTGGCGTCTGCCACTCCATCGATCTTGTGCAACTGCGAAGAAGTACTTGATCGGAGACCCTGCCGGCGGGGGTGTCCGGCGGTAGAAAAGCCCGATTTTCGGGCCCGTATTTGGGAAGTGACACGGCATCGCACTACCTCCTGGCACCGGCCGGGCAGGTAGGGGCAGGGACAATGGCGCCGCGGATCAAGGAATTGGAACACGCAACGACAAAGTCCGGTTTGCCGGTGTGTTTGGCGGCGTGCGATATTCTTTACGACTGAAGCGATAGGTGTTCGTTTTTCTGCATTGCAACAAGGCTGCAATAATGCACGGTAATGGCAGTCGGGGGCTAGCCGGTGCAACGCTACCGATTCTGCTGTCCGGAACTAAGCGGTCAAAGACTTGCCATCTCAGGGGAACGGCATGAGCAACAATGTGTTTATCAACGAGATTCACTACGACAACGCCGGTAGCGATACGGGCGAGGCCATTGAAGTCGCAGGTGTTGCGGGAACAGACCTGACCGGCTGGAGCCTGGTGCTGTACAACGGCAATGGCGGTAGTGCCTACTCGACGGTCAGTCTGACCGGCGTGCTCCCCGACCAGGATAGTGGTTATGGCACGCTGTCGTTCCCGATTTCCGGTATCCAGAACGGTGCGCCCGATGGTTTCGCGCTTGTCGATGCCGGCGGGAACGTGATCCAGTTTCTGTCCTATGAAGGCGCGTTTGCCGCTGTCGGCGGCGCCGCGGACGGGATGATGAGCACGGATATCGGCGTGGCCGAGACTTCGTCCACACCGGCTGGGTATTCGCTCCAGCTTACCGGAACCGGGACGCAGTATTCCGATTTCACCTGGGCCAGTGGGGCGGTCGATACGTTCGGCAGCATCAATGGCGGCCAGAGCTTCGGCACTGTTTCGGGCCCGCAGCCGGGCACACTTTCGATGGCCGATGCCTCGATTGCCGAGGGGGACAGCGGTTCGACAGACATGGTCTTCACCGTCACTCGCACCGGCGGCAGCGACGGTGCGGTTTCGGCCGACTGGTCGCTTACCCTGGGAACGGCGGACAGTTCGGATCTAGGTGCCGGTGCTGCGCTTTCCGGCACCGTGAACTTTGCCGATGGAGAGATTTCCAAGGAAATCCATGTTCCCATCGCCGGTGATACCGCTTTTGAAGCAGATGAGACGTTCACGATCGATCTGGCGAACGCGCAGGGCGGAGCCGCGCTGGGGCAGGCAAGCGCGACCGGCACGATCATCAACGACGATACCGCCCCCGCCACGGGCCCCGCGAACCTGTGGGTCAACGAAATCCATTACGATAACTCCGGGGCTGACACGGGCGAAGCGATCGAGATCGCGGGCATCGCCGGTACCGATCTGACCGGGTATTCGCTGGTGCTCTACAATGGCAGCAATACGCCCGATGCCGCGCCCACATATGGCAGCCCGATCGCGCTGTCCGGCGTGATCGATGACGAAGGGCAGGGCTACGGCGCGGTGGCTTTCGATCTTCCGTCCAACGGACTTCAGAACGGCGCGGCGGACGGATTCGCGCTGGTCGCGCCCGACGGCTCGGTGGTGCAATTGCTCTCCTACGAAGGCACTTTCACGGCGGCTCCGGGAACACCGGCAGCGGGCATGACCAGCACCGATATCGGCGTTTTCGAAAGCAGCGGCCCTGTCGGTCAGTCGCTCCAGCTCACTGGCGCGGGCGCCGTCGCTGGGGATTTCGCCTGGCAGAATGACGCTGTCAGCAGCTTCGGTTCGCTCAATGCCGGGCAGACGATCATCGGCGATTTCGATACCGGACAGGTCTTCGTATCGGACGTAGCCGTGGCGGAAGGCGACAGCGGCGCGACTGCGATGACTTTCACCGTGCACCGCGCGGGCGGCCTCGGCCAGAGTGCCGGGGTGGATTACCAGATCGCTCTCGACGGCACAGCCAATGCGGCCGATCTTGCCCCGGGCGCGGTGCTTGCCGGGCATGTCGATTTCGCCAAGGGTGTATCCGCCGTGACCGTCTCGGTGCCGGTACAGGGCGACACGCTGGGTGAGGATAACGAGACGCTCTCGATCGCGCTCTCGAACCCGAACGGAAATATCGAGATCACCGGCGCCAGCGCTGTGGGCACGATTGTCAACGACGATCCGATTGCGCTTTCGATCATGCAGATCCAGGGCGCCGGGCATTATTCGGACTATGTGGGGCAGTCGGTCTCGACGACGGGCATCGTCACGGCCGTCGATAGCAACGGCTTCTACCTTCAGGACGCTTCGGGCGACGGCGATGCGGCAACGTCTGACGCTGTCTTCGTCTTCACCGGCAGCGCGCCTGTTGTGACCGTGGGCGATGGCGTTTCGGTGAGCGGTACGGTCAGCGAATACGCAGATGGCCTGACTTCGTTCGATCCGCAGCACGATGGCATCGACTTCTGGGAATCGCTGGAAGGCATGCGGGTGACGATCGAGGACGCGCAGGCGGTGGGCAACACCAACCGGTACGGCGAAACCTGGGCCGTCGCCTCTAACGGCGAAGGTGCCACCGGCATCAACGATCGCGGGGGGCTGACGCTTTCGGAAGGCGACAACAATCCGGAACGCGTGATCATCACCGCGGACAGCGGCATCTATGCGGGCTACAATCCCGATCACACGATCGGCGATCAGCTCGGCGATGTCACCGGCATTCTGACTTACGGCTATGACACGTACCGTCTGGCCGTGACCGAGGATGTCACGGTGCAGAACGACACCACGCTGACGAAGGAAGTGACCGATCTCGTCGGAGACAGCAACTTCCTCAGCCTCGCGACCTTCAACCTGGAAAACTACGATCCGGGCGACCAGAAGGACGGCGTGCTGGCCGGCGAGATCGTCAATCACCTCGGCGCGCCGGACATTATCGCCGCGCAGGAAATTCAGGATGCCGATGGTTCCGGTTCGGGCTCCGATCTGTCGGGCACGGTCACGGCGCAGGGCCTGATCGATGCGATCTATGCGCAGTCGGGCCTGCACTATGCCTATGTCGAAGTCGCGCCCGACGAGGCCAATTCGACCGGCGGCGAGCCCAACGGCAATATCCGCAGCGGCTATTTCTACAATGTCGACCGGGTGAACTACGTCGATGGCAGCGCCGCGCTGATCCCGGGCGATACTTATTACCACAGCCGCAGCCCGCTGGTGGCGCAGTGGGAGTTCGCCGGTTCGACAGTCACGACCGTGGACGTGCACTTCTATTCGCGCGGAGGCAGCGATCCGGCATGGGGCGATACCCAGCCTGCTGCCGATGCCGGAGATGACCGCCGCACCGCGCAGGCGGCCGGGGTGAAGGACTATGTCAGCAACCTGCTGGCGGACGATCCCTCGCGTAATATCGCGATTCTGGGGGACTGGAACGGCTTCTCCTGGGAAAATGCCCAGACCCAGCTCACCGATCCCGCGCAGGGCGGGGTGTTCACCAATCTCAACACGCTGATCCCCGAAGAAGAGCGCTATTCCTACTACTATCAGGGCAATTCGCAAGAGATCGACCACATCCTCGTGACGGGCGGGCTGCTGCAGAACGCGCAGTACGATTCGGTTCACCTTAATGCCGAGTTCGACAACACCGACCGGCCGACCGATCACGATCCGCAACTGGCACTGCTAATGCTGGGTCAGGCGCCTTCCGATCTTGTGCTCTCGAACGCTGATGTCGCTGAGAACATGGTGGCAGGCACTATCGTCGGCACGCTTTCGGCCACCGACACTGCGAACGATACGCTGACTTATGCGCTGACCGACGATGCAGGTGGGCTGTTCGCGGTCGATGCCGCCTCCGGCGTGATCACCACGACGGCGGCGCTCGATCACGAAGCACTGGCCGCCTACACGATCACCGCAACGGCCACCGATACCGGCGGGTTGAGCACCAGCAGCGATTTCGGCATCGCCGTCACCAACGTCAATGAAACGCCAGTGGGTGAAGCGGATGCCGTTGCCATCGACGAGGATGCGGTAAGTCCCAATTTGTGGACGCAACTGCTAGGCAACGATCACGATCCGGATGCGGGCGATACGCTGGCGATCAGCGCGGTCGATACCGCCGGGACGCTGGGCACGGTCACGTTCGACGCGGCGACGCAGACGCTGACTTATGCCGCCGACAACGACGCCTTCGACTACCTCGCCACCGGCGATACCGCGACGGACACTTTCACCTATACCGTGACCGATGCCGACGGGCTGACCAGCACGGCAGTTGTCACGATGACAGTCACTGCGATTGCCGACGGCGTGGTCAAGCACGGCGGCTGGCGCTGCGACACCCTCTACGGCACCGCCGGTGAGGACAAGCTGTTCGGCGGCTTCGGCAAGGACAAGCTCTACGGTCTTGACGGGCATGACGAGCTGCATGGCGGTTTCGGTTCGGATCTGCTCGATGGCGGCACGGGCAACGATGCGCTTTATGGCGGCACGGGCAACGACACCATGATCGGCGGGGAGGGGCATGACACCTTCCATTTCGGCTGGCTGGGCGGCCACGATACCGTGACTGATTTTAACACCAGCGAGGATACGATCGTTCTCGAAGACGGGGAGTGGATTGCCCATTCGCGGGTCCGCGACGTCAATCACGACGGCGTGAAGGATCTGGTCCTGACGCTGGGGCTCGGCACGTCTGTAACGTTGCTGGGCGTCAGCGATATCGATCAGGTCTCGATCGAAGGCGACAATGGCCATCATGGTCATAATGGCCACCACGGTTTCTCCTTCGGTGGCCTGTTCGATCATATCGGGCTTGGCCGGGCGTTCGATTTTAGCCACGGCTTTTGATCCGGCTCTTTCAGCCGTCTGGAAATCGGCAGGGCCGCGCGGTACATTATCGTGCGGCCCTGGCTTGTTTTCCGGACTTGTCTCACGGCCTCTGATCCCGCCTACCAGGACTTCGTTTTGTGACGTTTCTTGAACCCGCCGGCGAAGCGCTGAGCAGCGCGCTGTCGTCCTGCCGCCGGCATCTCGGCGCGGTCGCCCTGTTCAGCGCGCTGGTAAATCTGCTCTACATCGTACCCACGCTCTACATGTTGCAGGTCTATGACCGCGTGGTGCCGACCGGTGGATTGCAGACGCTGGCGTTCCTCACGCTGGTGCTGCTGCTGGCGCTTGGTACGCTGGCGCTGCTGGACCGGCTGCGCAACCGGCTGCTGGTGCGGGCCGGGCTGCAACTCGACATCGATCTGGCCCCGCGTATTCTCGATGCCTCGTTCGCCCGCCCGCAGATGGCCGAGGCCCGTGCGGCGCTGCGCGATTTCGATACCTTGCGCGGTGCGTTGTCCGGTCCGGCGTTCATTGCGCTGTGTGATGCGCCCTGGCTGCCGGTCTATATCCTCGTCTGCGTGGTGATGAGCCCTTGGATCGGTCTTGTCGCGCTGCTTGGCTGCGTGGTGCTGCCGTTGATTGCCTGGGCCAACGAGCGTGCGACCGGCGCACGGCTGGCACAGGCGCGCACGATCGCCGGGCTCACCAACCTGCATCAGGATGCCGCGCTCGCGGGCGGAGAAGCGGTGCGCGCCCTGGGCATGCGCCGTGCGCTGGTGGCGCGTACGATGCGACAGCGCCGCGCGATGCTGACCAGCCAGACCGAAGCGGGTTTCGCGGCGGGCAATTATGTCACGCTCACCAAGTTCGTGCGCCTCTCGCTGCAATCGCTGGCGCTGGGGCTGGGCGCACTGCTGGCGGTGGAAAAAGAGATTTCGCCCGCAGCGATTTTCGCGTCTTCGTTCCTGATCGCCCGCGCGCTTTCCCCGATCGAACAGCTTATCGCCCACTGGAAGACCGTTCATGCCGCGCGCGCGGCATGGCGCGATCTTGACGTGCTGCTGGCCTCGGCGCCGAAGATGCAGGCCCCTACGGCCTTGCCTGAGCCCAAGGGCACGGTGGCGCTGGAGAGCCTCGTCGTGCTTGATCCCTCGCGCAGCGCTGCCGTGCTGCAAGGGCTTTCGCTGAATATTGCGGCAGGGGAAACTCTGGCGGTAATCGGTCCCAGCGGCGCGGGCAAGTCCACACTCGTGCGTGTGCTTTCCGGCGCCGTGCGGCCCGACCGCGGCGTCATCCGCATCGACGGGGCGGATATGGCCGACTGGGATGCAGAGCGGCTCGCTGTGCATATCGGCTATGTCCCGCAAGCGCCGACGCTGTTTGCGGGAACGGTCGCTGAAAACATCGCGCGCTTTTCCGGAGAAACCGGCATGGCGCGCGATGCTCTGGATGCAGCCGTGGTCGAAGCGGCGCAGAAGGTGGGTGCGCATGACATGATCCTGTCGCTGCCGGGGGGCTATGATCACCGGCTGGGCGCCGATGGCAGCGGGCTGTCGGCCGGGCAGGCCCAGCGGGTGGCGCTGGCCCGCGCCGTCTTCGGCAATCTTGCGCTGCTCATTCTGGACGAGCCGAATGCTCACCTTGATTCCGAAGGTGACGCGCAGCTTATCGAAGCGCTCGGCGCGCTTAAGCAGGCGGGCACGACGATTGTCGTCGTATCGCACAAGATGGGAATCTTGCCGGTGGTGGATCGTATCCTTGTGCTGCGTGAAGGCCGTGCGGCCCTGCTTGGCCCGCGCGAGGAAGTCATGGCCAAGCTCGCGCCGCCGTCACCGCGCCCGCGCATGGTTGGCGGGCAGGATAATGCGGGCAGCCTTAATATCGGGGGCGGCGCATGAGTTCGGAGCTTCCCGTGACGGGAGATGTCGTGGCTGCTGTCCATGATCCGGCGCGCGCGGCTGCGATCGCCGATCCCCGGCGGGATATCCGCATCGGTGTTGTAATCGCCTTTGTGTTCTTCGTCCTGTTTCTGGGCTGGGCAGCCTTCTTCCGGCTCGACGCGGCGGCGACGGCGCCCGGTGTGCTGGTTGTTTCCGGTGAGCGCCAGACGGTGCAGCATCGCGATGGCGGTGTGGTCGGCGCCATTCACGTGCATGAAGGGCAGATGGTGAGGAAGGGCCAGCTCCTGATCGAACTGTCCGCCCCTGAAGTGGCCGCGCAGGCTCATGCCTTGCGCGCGCAGGCAACGCAGCTTCTGGCGGAGCGGGCGCGGCTTGAAGCGGAGCAGGAAGATGCATCGAAGATCGTCGCGCCGTCTGAATTCGCGGCGCTTGGCGGTGCTGAAAAACGGGAAGCCGATGCCGCGCTGGCCCGCCAGCAGACCGAACTGCGCGAACGGCGTGCGGTACTGTCTGCCCAGCGCAGCGCGCTTCGCGAACGCATCGGGCAGTCCGGTCAGCAAGGGCGCGGCTACAGCGATCAGGCCGATGCGGCACGCGAGCAGATCCGCCTGATCAGTGAGCAGATCGCGGCCATGAAACCGCTCGCCGAGAAGGGGTTCGTCTCCAAGAGCCGGATGCGTGAACTGGAACGCGCGCGGGCGGCGCTGGAAGGGCAGCAGGGGCAGTACAGCGCCAGCGTTGCCAGCTCGCATGGTGCTGCCAGCGAGACGCGGCTGCAGATCCTTGAGGCGGAGCGCAGCTTCCACGAGCGTGCCGCTGCGGATCTGCGCGATGTCGAAACCCGTCTTGGCGATGTCCTTCCCAAGCTGGCCGCCGCTCGCGAACAGCTGGCCCGCACTCAGATCCGTGCACCGGCCTCGGGCGCCGTGGTCGGCCTCAGCGTCTTCACGCCGGGCGGGGTGATCGGTGCAGGGCAGCGATTGATGGATGTGGTTCCCGAGCGTCAGCCGCTGCGCATTGAAGTGCGAGTTGCGCCCGAGGATGCTGATGACCTGCAAGTGGGCAACAAGGCACTGGTGAAGTTCCCCGGCCTGCATGACCGCTCGCTGCCAGATCTGGAAGGCACGCTCACGCGTTTTTCCGCCGATAGCCTGACCGATGAGAAGACCGGAACCCGCTATTTCACCGGAGAGGTGACAGTGCCCACCGATCAGCTCGACATCATCCGCAAGGCGCGCGGGCCGGATTTCGCGCTGCGGGCCGGATTACCGGCGGAGGCCTTGTTCCCGCTGCGCAGGCGCACGGCACTGGACTATGCGCTTGAACCGCTCGTAGGCAGTTTCTGGGGTTCGTTTCACGAACATTGACGCCCGGCCTGCTTCAGGGTGAGCGGCAGTCCGGCTGCTACCAGCACCACTTCTTCCGCCAAAGCGGCGATGTGCTGGTTGAGACGCCCGGCCTCGTCGCGAAACCGACGCGCGAGGGCGTTTTCGGGGACGATTCCCATGCCCACTTCATTGGCGACCAGCGCGACAGGGATGGAATAGTCCTGCAAGGTGGAGACGAGGTCTTTCGTCATCGCTTCTACATCGCACTCCGCCAGAACGAGGTTTGATAGCCATAACGTGAGGCAATCGACCAGCACGGCGTTGGCGGACTGGGCGGCGTTGCGGATGGCACCGGGCAAGTCGACAGGCGCTTCAAATGTTTCCCAACGGGGACTGCGATCAGCCCGATGGCGGGCGATGCGGTCCTCCATCTCCGCGTCGAACGCCTGGGCCGTGGCAATGAAGGCCAGTTGACCGGGCAGGGCTTCCATACGCGCCTGGGCATGGCGGCTCTTGCCCGACCGCGCTCCTCCGATAACAAACAGCACACCCATGGGCCGGTCTCCTACAGCATCACATCAGTGAGGCAACGACTCCGGTTGCGATCCATGCGAGCAGGCAGGCTCGCAGATAGATTTTCCGGGCTTGCTCCACAGCGCAGAAATCCACCTTTCGCCCGTCCCCGATCCATGGTTTTTCCGACAGAATGCCGTCATAGCGAACGGGCCCTGCGAGACGGATGCCGAGCGTTCCTGCCATCGCCGCTTCGGGCCAGCCGGCATTGGGCGAGGCGTGCCGTCCGTGATCGCGCCACAGGATGCGCCAGCCGTTTCGTCCTGATCCCATGCCGGCAAGGCAGATCAGGATCCCGCTCAGGCGGGCCGGAATGAAGTTGGCGGCATCGTCGATCCGGGCGGCGGCCCAGCCATAGTCGCGCAAGGGTTCTTCCGGGTGGCCGATAAGGCTGTCGGCGGTATTGACGGCCTTGTACAGCCATATGCCGGGCAGGCCGAGCACGAGTAGCCAGAACAGCGGAGCGATTACGCCGTCGCAAAAACTTTCCGCAAGACTTTCAATCGCGGCGCGGGCCACGCCGGGCCGGTCGAGCGCGGCGGTATCGCGGCCGACGATCATGCCCACGGCCTTTCGCGCGGCGGGCAGGTCGTTGCTGCCCAGGGCCTTCGCAACAGGTATGTAGTGGTCATATAGACTGCGCTGCGCCAGTGCGGGCCAGGCCATGAAGGCAAGCGGAATCCACGCCCAGGGCCCGGCCAGGGCTCGGATCATGTGTTCAACGGCAAACGCTGTCCCGCCGCTGACCAGTATCAGCAGCGCCATCGTGGCCACGCCGGACCGGCGCCGCCGGCAGGCCGCGTGGATGGGGCGGTTCCAGCGGGTTTCGCATGTCGCAATGATCCGCGCGAAGGTGCCGACCGGATGGCCGATCCGGCGGTAGAGCCAATCCGGCCAACCCAGCGCGCTGTCCAGTACCAACGCGCAAAGGGCAACAGGTTCAACCATAGCGGGCCCGGAAGGCCAGAGCAGCCCCCAGCCGGTCCAGCTGCGCGTTGTCTGCAGGCACGCCGAAGCGCATGAGATGCGGATAGTCCGCGAAAGGACGCGTCAGGATCTGCGCGCGGGCGAGTGAGGCAAATAGTTCCGCAGCACAGGGCGTGGCAGCAAGCCGGAACAGCGGGCAGGCACCTGTGGGGCGTAGTCCATGGTCCGCCAGAAGGGCGTCGAGCCGCGCTGCCCTTTCCGGCAGTCTGGCCCGGGTGGCTGCAATCCATTCGCTGTCGGCATAGGCTTGCATTCCAAAGGCCAGTGCGGCGGAGCAGACCGGCCAGTCGCCCTGCAGCTTGCGCAGTTCGGTCAGCAGCGGTTCGGGTGCGAGCACGAAGCCGAGCCGCACGCCGGCAAGTCCGAAGAACTTGCCGAACGAGCGTGTCACGGCGAGGTTGCGGCCGTTCGCAACGAGGTCAGCCACGCTGGATTCGGGATGGCAATCGGCAAAGGCCTCATCCGCGATCAGCCATCCGCCGGAGTGCTGCTGCTGCCCCAGCGCGGAAACAAGGTATTCGCGCTGAAAGAGCCGTCCGTCCGGGTTATTGGGGTTGGTGACGATAAGGGCGTTCGGTCCGGTGTGGCCCGGTGGCGGGCTGCTGAAGGCCTGCGCATAAGCTCCGTATGTCAGGGGGACATGGCGGGCGGGAAGGTCGAGGATGCGGCCCAGCGCGCGCAGACCCGCCTCACTGCCCGGAACCGCACAGCACAGCGCCGGATCGACGCCGAAATAGCCGGCTGCGGTTTCTTCCAGGCGCATGAGCGCGTGCGGATCGGGCAGGGCGCGCCAGTCGGGCCGGACCGCGTCGGCACCAGGCCAGGGGCAGGGATTGATACCGGTAGAAAGATCGAGCCAGTCAGCGGGATTGCCGCCGAAGCGGGCACAGGCCTCGTTCAGACGGCCGCCGTGGGTGACGAATGAACTCACCGGACGAGGACCAGCGCGGCCAGTGTAGCGGTTTCGACCAGTTCGATCCCGGCGCCGTGCCCATCGCCCGAAATGCCGCCGATCCTCCTGTGCAGCCAGAAGCCCCAGAAAGCCATGGCCGCCGTGGCCAGTAATAGCGCAGGCCCGGTCCACCATGCTGCGGCCCCGAGAAGGAATAGCCAGGCGGCGCAGACTGGCCAACTGGCCCCTGCGCCGAAGCTGGTTCCCATGCCCCTGTGCAGCGGCGGCAGGGTCAGCGCCCAGACCAGCGGCGCGATCCTTGCGGCCACCGGGATGGCGATCAGCGTTGTAACCGGAACTTCGTCCATAGCCAGACGCAGCAGGATCAGCTTGGCGATCAGTTGCAGGGCGATGGCGGTGACACCGAAGCTGCCTATATGCGGGTCCGCCAGAACCGCGGACAGCCGTTCCCGGTCGCCATGGGCAGCCCCGGAAGCGTCGGCGATGTCGCCCAGACCGTCGAGATGCAGCGCCCCTGTGATCCCGATCCAGACCAGTAGCGCCGTCAGGGCACCGGTCCAGGGGGCATGGCGCAGGCCAATCCATGCCGCCCCGGCGAGACAAAGGCCCACCACGAAACCGGCTGCGGGGAACCAGCGTATCGCCCGCGCAAAGTCCTTTTCGCTCGCGGCGATGGCGGGGAGCGGCAAGTGCGTCATGAACTGAATCGCGAGGATCAGGGGTTTCATTCGCGGTATCCCGTTTCGAGAGCGATGATCTGGCCGGATAAGGGCTCTTCGGGCCAGATGCGCAGCGAGAGGAGCGCACGATAGGGAAGGTCGATGGCCCACCCTCCGCGATGATCCAGCCCGGTCACGACCGAAAGCGCTGCCCGCATGGTTCCCGCATGAGTGACCACAAGCGTATCGCTTTTCAGGCCGGACAGGCCTGCGTGGACTCGTCGGCACAGGTCCGACCAGCGCTCGCCTTGCGGGGGCGGGTAGGTGTCAGGGTCGGCCCAGAAGCGGGAGAGGGCGGTCCTGTTGATCGCATCGGAGGCAAGGCCGTCCCAGGCGCCGAAATAGAGTTCGCGCCAGCACGGATCGCGCGTGAAGGGCACGTCGAGTTGCGCGGCGAGATACGCGGCCTGCATGCCGGTGCGGCGCAAGTCGGAACTGACGATCCACCGCACCGGCAGATGGGCCACGCGTTCCAGCATGACAGGGCACTCTGCCAGCCGCGGCGGCTCGTCCAGATGGCCCAGCAGCAGGCCGGTCCTCTCGGGCGGCCCGTGCCGTAGCAAGTGGATGATGCGGGGGATCACGCGCCGCTGGCCACGGCAGCTTCAGCGAATGTCGCCATCTCGTTGTGCGCGGCGAGTGCAGCGCGTACGATGGGAACGGCGGCGGCGGCGCCCGATCCCTCGCCCAGCCGCATGTGCAACTGCAGCAAGGGCTCCAGCCCGAAATGGCCGAGCAGGCGGACATGACCGGATTCGGCGGAGCAATGCGCGGCGAGGCAATGGGCGGTGAGCTCTGGTACCCCCACCACCAGCGGGGCGATGGACGCGCAGGCGATGAAGCCGTCCAGCAGCACTGGAATGCGCATCAGCCGCGCGGCCAGGATCGCGCCTGCCATGGCCGCGATTTCGCGCCCGCCCAGGCGGCGCAGAGTCTCGAAGGCATCGCCGCAATCCGGCAGGTGCCGCGCCAGCGCCTGCTCCACGGCGCGGACCTTGCGGGCCACGCCTTCGCTGTCCAAGCCCGAACCCTTGCCGCACCACAGCGCCGCCTCGCCGCCGAACGCGGCCGCGCACAGGGCGGAAGCGGGCGTGGTATTGCCGATCCCCATTTCGCCCACGAACAGAAGGTGCGTGTCTGGGCTGACAGCCGCGGCACCCGCATCGAGCGCGGCAAGGCATTCCGTCTCGCTCATGGCGGCTTCTGCGGAAATATCGCCGGTAGGCCGGTCGAGATCGAGCGGCACGACCGAAAGGTCCGTGCCGGACAAACGGCACAGGGCATTGATGGCAGCGCCCCCGGCCCGGAAGTTGGCCACCATCTGCTCCGTGACTTCCACCGGAAAGGCGCTGACACCCTGTGCGGCGACGCCGTGATTGCCTGCGAAGACCACGGCCTGCACCCGGTCGATCCGGGGGCGCGGCGTGTCCTGCCATCCGGCCATGAACACCGCGATGTCCTCCAGCCGTCCGAGCGAGCCGGCGGGCTTGGTCAGTTCGGCCTGCCGTGTACGGGCGAGGGCGATGGCGGCGGCAGCGGGTTCGGGCAGGGAGGAAAGGGCCGCCGTGAAGGCGGTGCGATCGGCAAAGCGGATCATGTGCAGAGGTATCCTTCGGGCGGCGTGCGGGTGATGAAGTGGCCCTTCACGCCATCGGGCCAATCGGCATAGCGCACCATGCCTTCCTTGCTGGCGGCATGGCGGGCGGCATATTCCAGAATGGCGCGGGCAGCCTCGCGGCCGGGCGTGAAATCGCCCAGCACGTAGCCGACCTTGCCCGCCGCGCGGATATGGATGACGCAATGGCGCTTGCAGGCGAAAAGGCAGGGCATTTCCTGCACTGCCACGCCTGCAAGGTCCGGCTCTTCCTTCTGCACTGCCCGCAGGGTTTCGGCGAGCAGCGCACCGCCGCGCTGCCCGCTTTCGTCCTCGCGCGCGGCAGCGTTGAAACGGCAGGTGGAGCAGACCACCACCGCCGCTCCGGGCTCGACCGCGCGCAGCATCAGAATCGGCTCCTCAGGCCCAGATAGAACGTCCGCCCGAGCGCGGCATAGCCGCCCGCCGTCTGATAGGATTTGTCCGCCACGTTCTCCACGCGGCCCTGCAACATCAGCCCTTCGGTGACCGGCCATTGCGCACGCACATCGAACAGCCAGTAGTCCTTCAGCCTGGTCGTGCCCGTGGCCCGGTCGAACGTCCGGCCCGAATAGCGCGCGGCCACGCTGCCTCGCAGGCCCGAAGGCAGTTCCACGCCCGCCTCCGCATTGGCGAGATGGCGCGGTACGCGGGCAAGTTGGCGGCCATAGGTGCTGCTATCCGGTGTGCGGTCTTCCGCGTCGATCCAGCTGTAGTTGGCATTGGCGAAGAGCACTTTCCAGCGCGCGGCCGCGGCCAGTTCGAGACCACGCGTATGGCTCTTGTCGACATTGGCGTAATAGCCGAAGCGCGTGGTGGCGGTGCCCGGGATGTAGCAGACATCGGGCAGCGGACTGCTGGCGGGGCAATAGGCAAAGTCGATCAGGTTATCGGTATCGCGCTCGAACCAGGTGGCGGACACGCGCAGGATCTGCCCCAGGCTCTGTTCCGCGCCCACTTCCCAGCCCTTGGCCTTTTCGGGGTTCAGGTCCGCCACGCCGTAGGCGCTGAACATCTGGTAGAGCGAAGGCGCCTTGTACCCCTCGCTATAGCTGGCACGCAGCACGGTGGCGCCGTCATTGGGCGTATAGGCCGCGCCGGTGCTCACCACGGTATTGCCGCCGAAGCGGGACTGGTGATCGTAACGCACGCCGCCATCGAGCGTGAGGCCCGTCACCGGCGTCAGGCGAAGCTGCCCATAGACGCTGTCGGTATCCACCTTGTAGGGCGTTTTCGCATAGGCTGCCGTGCTGTTGGAGGGCGAGGCGGTGGTCATCCGCTGCTCCTCGCGCTCCGCTCCGAACAGGAGCTGGATTGCATCGGAAAAGTTGTACGTGCCCTGATATTCGAAACGGCGGACCCGGCCGTGGGCATCGAAATTGAGCGGGCGGACATCGCGGGTGGGGTCGTAGTTTTCCCGATCGGTCACCGATTGCGTCATCGCGAGACGGTTGGTGAAGTGCCCGTCGAGCAGGCTGAAATTGAGCCCGGCATAGCCCGACCATTCCTTGGTCAGCCCGAAGCTGGGCGAATCCCCGGAGAAACCGTCGAAATCGTTGCGCGCGTCGGAATGGTATCCGCGCAAGTCCAGCGAGACCTGCGGGGCCAGGCGCACGGTCACGGTGCCGCTGGCGGCGCTGCGGCGGTATCCGTCATCCTCGGTGCCATTGGCGCGCGCGGAGATGCCGTCCGTGGTGAATGTCGAACCGGCGAGGCGCCAGTCGACGGCTTTGCTGGTGCCGCCCACGCCCGCACGGGCGGAGAACGTCTTGTGGCTGCCGCCTTCGGCCGCGAAGCTGCCTTCCAGCGGCTTTTCGGGCTTGCGGGTGGTGACGTTGACCACGCCGCCGATGGCATCGCTGCCCCACAGGATCGACTGCGGCCCGCGCAGGATCTCGATCCGCTCGGCATCGTCGAGGAACAGGTTGGCAAAGCCGAAACCGCCTGCGGTGGAGGAGGGATCGGACAGGCGCATGCCGTCCAGTACCATCACCGTCTGGCCGCTATCCGCCCCGCGAATGCGCAGGGAAGTGACAGCGCCATATCCGCCGTTGCGCGATAGACTGATGCCGGGCGTGCGCAGGAGGATATCGGTCAGCGCGATCGGCTGGTTTTCTACGATGGTCGCTTCATCGAGCACGGTAACGCTGGAGGACACACGCTCCTGTGCGACCGGCGTGCGCAGGACAGTGACGACAATGCTGCTGTCAGGCGCTTCATCGGCGAAGGCGGGGGTGGCAAGAGCGGTGGAAAGAAGAACGGGAGCGGCCGGAATGGCGGCCAGGCGGATCAATTTGGACACGGGAATACAGTCCCTTCAAGCAAACGGCGTTTGCCCGTCGGTTGCATCCGGACGAAGGAACGGTCCCCGCTTGCCCGTGGCCGGGCCCGGCTGACGCCCCTCGCACGGATCTGGCCGGCAAGGCGGTGGCTGTCGTTGCGCGAGGGGTGACCCTGCTTTTCGCAGGGCCCTCGAACACCCGGTGCACCCTGCCCGGATGAAGAACGACTGCGTCAGGCAGGTCTCCTGGCTTGCGGGTCAGGGCCGGTCCGGCCGCCTTCTCGGGACCGTATGGTCCCAATGGCATGATGGCCGGATGGCTCGCCGCTTACAGTTGCAGGGGCAGCCCGGGTTTCTCACCCGGTTCCCTTTTGATCCCTTGTCGGGGAACCTGTCGCGGCGTGGCAACTATCGTGCAGGCGGAGCGTATGCAAGTGCAACATGCTTGCAGACCGTGGCGCCCTCGCTTAATCGTGGGGGCGTATCGGGTGCCCGCAAGGGCTTAATCGGGAAGTCCGGACGGTGGCGCAAGCCGCCGGAACCGGCACTGCTCCCGCAACTGTGACCGGTGAGCGCGCCGTCAAATGCCATTGGGAAGTCTCTTCCCGAGAAGGCGGCGGCAAGCGTGATGAACTGGGTAGTCAGGAAACCGGCCCGATGCCGTCGTTCCTTCGCGCGGGCGGGATGAACCGGGCGGACGAGGGCCGCGCCGATACGGCGTAATCCCTTGGCGGACGGCATTCGTGTGTCGCGTCGAAGGGAGCCAATGAAGCCAAACCCAGCAGTTGAACTTTCCAGGGCTGTGGCCCCCGGCTCCCGCGCATGCCGCACTGGCCTGCGCACCCCGACGCATTCCTCCCGACCTTATCCGGAGATACCGACGATGACTCGTTCCACCGCTTTACAATTCAGCCGCTTCGAACTGACGGTTCTTGGCATTCTGGCCGCCGTCATGCTGCTGACGCGCTCGCATGCCGTGACGCATCTGGTCCACATCCCGAGCACAGCGCTCGCCAGCTTCTTTGTGCTGGGTTATTTCGTGCGCCGCTTCACCGGGTTCGTAGGGCTGTTCGCACTGGGCTATGCGATCGATGTCGTTTCGATCTCGATGCTGGGCGTCTCGAACTTCTGCTACACGCCGGCTTACGCCATGCTGGTTCCCGCTTACGCGACGATGTGGCTGGCGGGCCGCTATGCCGCGCGCATGCCCGAACGCCTGCAATCGCTGCCCGGCATGGCCGTGCTGCTGGTGGCCGCGACGTTCGTTTCGCACCTCTTTTCCAGCGGCGGGTTCTATTTCCTCGGCGGCCGCTACCCCGATCCCACGATCGCGGAATTCCTGCCGCGCATCGCGCGCTATTTCCCGTTCTCGCTGATGTCGAGCCTGATGTGGTCGGGTGTCGTGGTGGCGTTCTGGGCATTGCTGCTTACGGCTCGTCCCGATCTGCGGCGTGAGCGTCCGCAGTGAGCGACACGCAAGGTCTGACCGAGGAAGAACGCCGCCACAAGGAACGCACCCGCAAGCACAAGGCGGTGGTCGATGCGAAGATCGCCGCCGCCAAAGTGGACAAGGGGCTGGTGCTGGTGCTCACCGGGAACGGCAAGGGCAAGTCCTCCAGCGCCTTCGGCATGGTCGCGCGCATGCTCGGCTATGGCCGCACGGCAGCGGTGTTCCAGTTCATCAAAGGCAAGGAGGACGTGGGCGAGCGCGCTTTCCTCTCCCGCCAGCCCGGCGTGACATGGGAGAACTGCGGCGAGGGCTTCACCTGGGAAACGCAGGACCTGCGCCGCGATATCGCCACCGCCCGTGCCGGGTGGGAGAAGGCGAAACAGGCGCTGGCCGATTCCACTGTGTCGCTGGTGGTGCTCGATGAACTGACCTACCTCGTCAACTACCGCTATCTCTCGCTGGACGAAGTGCTGCCGCCGATCCGCAACCGCCCGGAGATGCAGCATGTCGTCATCACCGGCCGCGCCGCGCATGCCGATCTCGTCGAACTGGCTGACACGGTGAGCGCGATCCGCGACGAGAAGCACGCCTTCCGAGCGGGCGTGCGGGCACAGGCGGGCATCGACCTGTGACGAGCGACCTGTGACTCTGGCGGCGCACTGCCCGGCCGTTCTGGTCTCCGCCCCGGCTTCGGGGCAGGGCAAGACCCTGGTGACGGCCGCGCTCGCGCGGCTGCACCGCAAGGCCGGGCGGCGCGTGCGCGTGTTCAAATGCGGGCCGGATTTCCTCGACCCGATGATCCTCGAACAGGCAAGCGGCGCCCCGGTGCACCAGCTCGACCTGTTCATGGTGGGCGAGGACGAATGCCGCCGCCTGTTGCACGAGGCGGCCGGGCAGGCCGATGTCATCCTCGTGGAGGGCGTCATGGGCCTCTACGACGGCAATCCTTCCGCCGCCGATCTTGCCGCCTGCTTCGGCCTGCCAGTGCTGGCGGTGATCGACGGATCGGCGATGGCGCAGACGTTCGGGGCGCTGGCCCACGGGCTCGCCGGCTACCGCGAGGATGTGAATCTCGTGGCCGTGCTGGCCAACCGCGTGGGCAGCGCGCGCCACGCGCAGATGCTCGAGGAGAGCCTGCCGCCGTCCATCACATGGCTGGGGGGCTTGCCGCGCGATACCGAAGCGGCTCTTCCCGAACGCCACCTGGGCCTCGTGCAGGCGAGCGAGATCGCCGATCTCGATGCCCGGCTGAACAAGGTCGCAGCCAATCTACCCGCCAGCGCGGCATGGCTGCCCGAGCGTATTGCGTTCGAGCCTCTTTCCGGCGGTGTGGGGATTGAGCGCCTGCTCGACGATGTGCGCATAGCCATTGCCCGCGATGCAGCGTTTGGTTTTATCTATCCGGCAAATCTCGCCTGCCTTGAGACAATGGGCGCGCGCCTTTCGTTCTTCTCTCCGCTCGAAGACGATTGCCTGCCGGAATGCGACGCGCTCTGGTTGCCGGGGGGCTATCCCGAACTCCATCTGGAAGCGCTGTCGTTGAATCAGGCCATGATGGAGGCTGTGCGAACTCATCATGCCTCGGGCAAGGCCTTGCTCGCCGAATGCGG
Organism: Novosphingobium sp.; assembly: GCA_037384205.1. Lineage (GTDB taxonomy): Bacteria > Pseudomonadota > Alphaproteobacteria > Sphingomonadales > Sphingomonadaceae > Novosphingobium. The sequence goes on from JARROF010000010.1 coordinate 65,413, forward strand.
CGGTATGCTCTATTGTTTGGACACGCTGGGGAGCACGGACGGGGCGTGCGCGCCGATGGCCGGACTGATCGCGGGCAAGGCCAAGATGCAACCGCGCCTTGCCGCGCTCGGATTGCAGCAGGTGGACATGCCGGGCGGAACCTTGCGCGGTCATACGTTTCACTATTCCCGTATGGAAACCGGACAGGCTCCGTTCGCCCGGGCAACAACCGCCGACGGGCGCGAGGGAGAGCCCGTCTACCGTTCAGGGTCTCTCACTGCGAGTTACATGCACTTCTACTTCCCTTCTGCGAGCCGGGCGGTAGCGCAAATCTTTCAGAGGCAGCCTGTCGCTGTCTGATATGCTTTCACGGCAGACACGCTATCTATGTCAGCCCCTTCCAGAAAATCACCGGCAGACGTTCCACATATCGGGCGCCAACCTCTGGCCAGACCAAAACGGCCAACTCTAATTGTGCTGTTTATTTGCGATGCAATTTGTCATCTTCCCTTTCAGCAGAAAAGGGGACAATGATACGCCATGAATGGAGCGGATTTACCTGTTTACTCGACCGATTTGTTCATCCCCAGATATAAGGCGATGCGGGTGGGCGATTGGGAAATGCGGTGCGGGGCCAACGTGCTGTGCTGCGGTTACTGGAGCGACACTCAGCTCGTATTGGGGATGGCGGCGCTGATCCGCGGGTACGATACGTGGATGTCGATGACGCCGATGGAAATCGAAAGTCAGGAAATAGGCTGCCGTCTGGCGCGGGGGCATACGGTGATCATGGGGATCGGCATGGGATGGGCCGCAGTGAATGCTGCCCTGAGACCCGAAGTGACGCGCGTTACAGTGGTAGAGCGAGATCCCGATGTGCTCGCGTGTCACGAGGCGCTCGATGTTGTCGGGCAATTGCCGGCCGATGCGGCATCGAAAGTGCGGATCGTTCAGGCTGATGCTCTGGAATGGACTCCGGATGAGCCGGTGACCACGTTGCTGGCCGATATCTGGCTTCCCCTCAATGGCGATGAACGGGTTGAGGAGGTGCGGCGGATGCGCGGGAACACCGGGGCGGAACACGTCTATTTCTGGGGACAGGAAATGGTGATTGCCCGCCGCGCCCGCGCTCAGGGCCGCCCTCTGGATGCGACAACTGTTGCTTCCATCGTGGAGGAACTGGATCTCCCGTTGCTGGGGCCGGGGTTGCCGCAGTATCCTGAACTGATCGCGAAGGCTGCGGCAAGGCACCTGCGTGACTGAAGAGGGGCAGGAGGGAGAGCCGATGGCGTCTGTGCTTGCGCGTGCAAAGGCCTCGGACATCAGGACGGATCCGTTCCCGCATGTCATGATACCTGATGCGCTGCCATTGGCGGACTACGCCCGGCTGGCCGCCGCTTTTCCGCCGTTCGAACGCATCGTCGGGAAATATAGCGGCCAGTTGCCCAGTAATCGGCGCCATCCGATGTCGGCACACTTGATTCTGAGAGCCCCTGATTTGCCGGACTGCTGGAAGGCGTTCGTTCGGCAGCACAGTGGTCAGGCCTTTCTGGAGAGGGTCGGTGAATTGTTCCGGGGGTATTGGCCGGCGGCGATACTGGCAGAACTGGAGGGGCGCTTCACGGGGCATACGGTGGAACGCCTCAATCTGGCAGTCACGCCGCAGGCCAGGATCATGCAGGATGCCCGGATCGAAATAAATACGCCGGTACATGGCGCTGCATCGTCCTCGCGGGGGCC
>JARROF010000011.1:0-44008 GCA_037384205.1 Novosphingobium sp.
GTCATGATAAAGCATGTAGCTCACCGCCTCAGCGCTCATGCCCTTTTCCTGCATCAGGTAAAGGAGAACACCAGGATCGATCGTGCCGCAGCGCGTGCCCATCATCAGTCCGTCGAGCGCGGTAAAACCCATGGTCGTCGCCACGCTGCGCCCATGGTGCATCGCGCACAGACTCGCCCCGTTGCCGAGATGCGCCATGACCACGCGCCCATCCGCCGCCTCGCCCAGATAGTCCGGCAGGCAACTGGCGATGTACTCGTAGGAAATGCCATGAAAGCCATAACGCCGCACGCCCTGCGCGGTCAGTTCGCGCGGGATGGCGAACGTGGTCGCCAGCGGCGGATTATCGGCATGAAAGCCGGTATCGAAACAGGCGAACTGGGGAAGCTGCGGAAAATCGCGCGACAGCATGCGGATCGGCGCGAGGTTATGCGGCTGGTGCAAAGGCGCCAGCGGCACCAGAGCAGTGAGTGCCTCGACCAACCCCGGCGTAACCCGGCACGGGGCATGAAAACACGGCCCGCCGTGCACCACGCGGTGCCCAGCCGCCGCAAGCGTGCCGCCGAAATGGTCCTCGATCCACGCCAGCAAGTCCTGCAGGACCACATCCTCGCGCGCATCCTTGGCATAGCCCCGCGAAAGCAGGCACGCCCCGGCCCCGTCATGCACCGCAAGGTTGGTTCCCGCCGAGCCGATATTGACCGCCTTGCCCTGTGCCACCGCGCGGCCTTCGGCGTGGCCATTGGCGGCAAATATCGCGAACTTGATGCTCGATGAGCCCGCATTGATCGTCAGGATCAGCCGGGTCATGCCCCGCCCCGCCCCGCATGGAGCAGGACCGCCACCGCGCAGGAGACCAGGCGGCTCTGCGCCGTATCCGCCCGGCTGGTGAGGATCACCGGCACCCGCGCGCCCAGAACCACGCCTGCCGCCTCGCTTGCTGCCAGATATTCCAGCTGCTTGGCGATCATGTTGCCCGCATCGAGATCGGGCGCGACAAGAATATCCGCCTGCCCGGCAACGGGTGAGGCAATGTGCTTGATCCGCGCGGCGACGGGCGAGACGGCATTGTCGAACGCCAGCGGCCCGTCGACTATGCCGCCGGTGATCTGCCCCCGCTCCGCCATCTTCGACAGGGCCGCCGCATCAAGCGTGGACGAGATCGCCGGATTGACCGTTTCCACCGCCGAGAGCAGCGCCACGCGCGGCGTCTCCACGCCCAGTGCGCGGGCCATGCCGATCGCGTTCTGGACGATGTCGACTTTGGCCGCGAGATCGGGCGCGATGTTGATCGCACCGTCAGTGATGAACAGCAGCCGGTCGTAACTCGGCACGTCCATCAGGAACATGTGGCTCAGCCGGTGCTCGGTCCGCAGCGCGTTTTGCGCCGAAAGGATCGGGTGGAGAAACTCGTCAGTATGGAGGCTGCCCTTGAGCAGGGCATGGACCTTGCCTTCATGCGCCAGCCGCGCGGCCAGTTCGGCAGCGGCATGGGAATGTTCGGTAGAGGACAATTCATATGGCGAAATGTCCAGCCCGACCTCTGCGGCGGCCGCCTCTATCTTAGCCCTCGGACCGATGAAATGCGGCACGATCAGCCCGGCTTTGGCCGCATCGACAGCGCCGGCCACGGCATTGGGCTCCACCGGATGGACAATGGCCGTCACGATCGGATCGAACGCCTGCGCCCGGCGGATCAATGCCCGAAACTTCGCACCGCGCTCTCCCACGACGATATCGGGCAAGTCCGCCCGTCTCCGGCGCAGCTTTTCCAGCGGCGCGAGAACGCGGGCCGTGCCTTTCGCCAGAAGCACGCCACCGGCAGCGCTACACTGGCAGTCGAAATCGACGGCGTGTGACGCCCTATCCTTCGCACGCACGGTGACAGTAATCGTGATCTCGCCGCCCAAAGAGACGGGCGCGGAATATGTCATCTCCTGCGCCGTCAGCACCGTTCCCGGTCCCGGCAGGGCCGTGCGTAGTACTGCTCCCGTCAGCAGCGCGGCCCATGTGCCCGACGCGACTTCGCGGCCCGCCAGTTCCACATCGCCGGAAACCGCCGCCAGCATCTCCATGTCGCGCAGCGTCAGGCTGTGAACCACGCTGACGCTATCGCCCACCACGATCTCATCGAAAGTGCGGTTCTCGACCCCGTCAGCCTCGCTCATGGCAACGTCCACGGGATCGCGCAGCCAGGCAAGCTGCCTGTTCACGGCTATGGGCCGTTTCGGGGAAGAGCCCCTTCCTGCTCGCAAGTTGGCGTGACACCGATGCTTTCTCCCAACCGCCCGGGAGCTCCGCACAAGGGAATCGGCTCGGGGGGATATGCTGCGCTTGCGAATACCAGAGGCCGGAAGCAACGCAAAGGAAACAGAGGATGACAAATTGTCCACCCCTGCACGCCTGGCACCACCCCCGGTTCTGGTCCCATCCTGTCAGTCGTCCGGGTCGCCGATCCAGATCGCGTGAGAATCGATGCGCAGGCGCGTGATGGCGCGCATGGCTTCGGTCCGCGCCGAGGCCTCGGTGCGAAAGGCATCGTGGACCTGCCGCTCGCCGAAGAGTTCGTCCGACAAGTCGATCTCGCCCGCCTTGTGGCCTTCGCGCAGTTTGGCGAGCGCGGCGAGCTGGGCGGTCAGCCCGTCACGCGCGCGCTGCCAGGCGGTGTAACGGAACCGCGCCTCGGTCATGTCGGCCTCGGCCATTTCCTTGACGGCAAAGCGCACCGCCATGGCATCGGCACGCGCTGCGCCTGCCTCAGCGTCGGCCTGATCGGCCAGAGCGGAACGGTGCCCGCCGCCCAGCGGCATCGAGAACAGCACGCCCGCTCCACGCTCGGCGCCGCCGCGTTCAGAGAACATGCGCACGCCGAACGAAGGATCGGCGATCTTGTCTGCTCGCGCCCGTGCGGAGGCGCTGTCCGCCCGGCCCGCTTCGGCATCGGCGGCGGCAATCTCGTGGCTGTGTTCGATCACCTTCTGCCCCAGCGCCGCGATTCCTTCGGGCGGGAGCTCGGGACGCGGTACGGAGGGCGCACCGTCACCCAGCGGCAGCGAGGGGAACTGCGCGGCCAGGCGGGCGCGGGCCAGCGCCTCGCGGCCATCCGATTGCTGGGCCGCGACACGCGCCGCACCCAGCGCCGCCTCGGCCTGATCGGCATCGAGCTGCGCGGCATCGCGCACCGCGACGCGGCGGCGCACGGCATCCAGCAGCTTTTCGTAATTGGCGACCGCTTGCCGGTCGACGCGCGCCTCTTCGCCCGCGCCGAGCCAATTCCACCAGCTTTCGGCCAACAGGGTGGCGGCCTGATGGCGGGCGTCTTCGGCGCGGTTTTCCGCCGCCTTCACGCCGTAGCGGCCGATTTCCCTGTCGAGCCGGGCCTTGCCGGGCAGCCGGAAGGCGCGCAGCAATTGGCCGTCGAACTCGTCGTAGGAGCCTTCGCGGTCCACCGAGCGGTTGATGTAGCTGCCGCTGAAGGTGACTTCATGGCTGCCCCGCGCCAGCGCGCGGGCCTGGGCGCGCGCGGCCCCGGTGCGGGCCCTGGCGGCCTGCACCGAAGGATGCGCGTCGAGCGCGGCGATCACGTCTGCCGTATCGGGAAGACCGGGCTCCGCTCCGGCATGAAGCGGTGCGGAAAGGGCACCGATCAAGACCGTGCCGGCCAGCAGCAGCTTACGCATCGGCCGTCTCCCCGTTCAATTGCGGACGGTCAAGGTCTCCGGCCTCGCGCTCGGCCTTGCTCTCGCCGAAGCGTTCGTAAAGCATGGGCAGCAGGATCAGGGTCAGCAGCGTGGAAGAGACGAGACCGCCGATCACCACCACGGCCAGCGGTTTCTGGATTTCGGAGCCCGGCCCGCTGGCAAAGAGCAGCGGGACAAGGCCGAAAGCGGCAATGGTGGCGGTCATCAGCACCGGACGCAGGCGCCGCTCGGCCCCGCGCCGCATCGCTTCGGACAAAGGCACGCCTTCTTCGCGAAGCTGGCGGAAGTAACTCACCATGACGAGGCCATTGAGCACCGCGATGCCCAAAAGCGCGATGAAGCCGACCGAAGCGGGCACCGAAAGGTATTCGCCCGAAATCGCCAGCGAGATCATTCCGCCCACCAGTGCGAAGGGGATCATGGCCAGGATCAGCAGCGAGGCCCGCAGCGAACCGATGGTCGCGTAAAGAACGATGAAGATCATTACCAGCGAGATCGGCAGCACCACCATCAGCCGGGCCGAGGCACGCTGCTGATTCTCGAACTGGCCGCCCCAGACGATGCGGTATCCCGGCGGCAGCTTCACATGTGCGCCGATATCGGCCTTGGCTTCCTCGACATAGCCCACAAGGTCGCGCCCGGACACGAAAGCCTGCACCAGTGCGTAGCGCGAGCCGTTCTCGTGCTCCAGCTTCACCGGGCCTTCGACACGCGTCACGCTGGCAACGTCGCTGGCCCGCACAAGCTGACCTGTAGGCGAGCGATAGAGCGTATCGGCGAAGGCCTGCGGCGTCAGTTCCTGCCCTTCGCCGCGAATGACGATGGGCACGCGGCGGATGCCTTCGGCCACCACGCCCGCGCGCACGCCTTCCACTTGCGCGCGCATCGCGTCCTGCAATTCGTTGACCGGCATTCCCGCGCGTCCGGCGGCAACGCGGTCGATATTGAGCTGGAGATAGTCGACGCGGTCGTCCGCGACCGTCATCGCCCCACTGGTGCCCTTGATGCCTTGCAGGCGCCCCTGGATCTGGGCGGCGATGCGGGACAGTTCCTTCAGGTCGGATCCGAAGATCTTGATCGCAAGATCGCCGCGCGCGCCGGTGAGCATTTCGGAAGTGCGCATCTCGATCGGCTGGGTGAAGCTCGGCTCGATACCGGGCAGGTCGACCAGTGCCTTGCGGATCTGTTCGACCAGCCAGCCCTTGTCCGCCACGCGCCATTCCTCACGCGGTTTCAGCTTCAGGAAGGTGTCGCTCTCGTTGAGGCCCATGGGATCGAGCCCCAGTTCGTCCGACCCGACGCGGGCGACGGCTTCCTCCACTTCGGGCACTTTCGAAAGGATCGCCTGCTGGACCTTGAGGTCGCCTGCCACGCTGTGGTCGAGCGAGATCGAGGGCAGCTTGGTAAACTGCACGATCACCGAGCCTTCGTCCATCGTTGGCAGGAAGGTCTTGCCGGTCACCGAATAGGCAAAGACGGTCACGAGCAGCGACAGTCCGGCAACGCCATAGACCAGTTTCCGACGGGCGAAGGCCGCAGCCAGCAGCGTGTGATAGCGCGGGCCGATCTGGCGCATCAGCCAGGGTTGGTGGTGGCCCCCGTCCTCATTGACATTGTCCGCTTTCACTTTCAGCACGAAGTAGGCGAGCACCGGCACCAGCGTGAGCGAGAGCACCAGCGCCGAGAGCAGCGCGAGAACGATCGTCAGCGCCACGGGGGCGAACAGCTTGCCCTCCAGCCCCTGCAGCGTCAGCAGCGGCAGGAACACCAGTGCGATAATCGCCATGCCCGAAGCGACCGGCTTGGAGACTTCGGCGGTCGCGACGATGACATTGTGCAGCTTGCCCCCGCCCGCGTGTTTGGGATCGGACAGCCGCTCCACCACGTTCTCGACCACCACGACCGCGCCATCGACCAGCATACACACCGCGATGCCCAGACCGCCCAGACTCATCAGGTTGGCGGTGAGACCGATCAAGCGCATGAAGATGAAGGTCAGCAGCGCCGCCATCGGCAGGGCCAGCGCCACGATCGCCGAGGCGCGCACATCGCCGAGGAACAGCAGCAGCAGGACGACGACGAGCAGCGTCGCCTCGATCAGGGCTTCCTCTACAGTGCCCACCGCGCGCCCGATCAGGTCCGAGCGGTCATAGAATACCGAGATGCCCATGCCCTTGGGCAGGCTCGCCTGCACTTCGGCAAGGCGTTCCTTCACGCCGTTCACCACTTGCGCCGCATCCGCGCCGCGCAGGCCGATAACGAGCCCTTCGACCGCCTCGCCCTTGCCGTCCTTGGTGACGGCGCCATAGCGGGTGAGGCTGCCGGTGCGCACTTCGGCAACATCGCCGACGCGCACGATCTTGCCGTTGGTGCTGCGCACGACGACGGCGGAAAGATCGTCGAGAGTCCGGATCGCCCCGGTGGCACGTACGATCAGCGCTTCCTCGCCCGAGACGAGGCGCCCCGCGCCATCGTTGCGGTTGGAGGCCTCGATAGCCGCGGCGAGGTCGGATACGGTGAGATCGGCGGCGGCCAGCGCCGAGGCATCGGGCACCACTTCGAAAGTCTCGACATAACCGCCCAGCGCGTTCACATCGGCCACGCCGGGAACGGTACGCAGGGCCGGTCGGATCACCCAGTCAAGGATGCGCCGTTTCTCGGCCAGGCTTTGCGGCCCCTCGATCGTGAACATGTACATGTCGGACAGCGGGGTGGAGATCGGCGCCATGCCGCCGCTGACGTTGGCCGGCAGGTCTCCCATCACGCCGTTCAGCCGTTCGGAAACCTGCGTGCGCGCCCAGTAGATGTCGGTGCCGTCGGCGAAGTCGATCGTGATATCGGCAATCGCGTACTTGGCGATCGAGCGCAGCGTCGCCTGATGGGGAATGCCCAGCATTTCCATCTCGATCGGCGCGATGACCCGGCTTTCGACTTCCTCCGGCGTCATGCCGGGGGCCTTGAGGATGATCTTCACCTGGGTGGAGCTGATGTCCGGAAAGGCATCGATGGGCAGGCGCAGGAAGGCCCACACGCCAAGGCCCGCAAGGCCCAGCGCGAGGCCAAGGACGGCAAGGCGCCAGGCCGCCGCGCGTTCGACAAGCTTGCGCAGCATGGCTTACTGCTCCGCCAGCAGGGATTTGAGTTCAGCGACGCCGCTGATTGCAACCGGTTCACCCGCCTTCAGCCCGGACGTCAGAACCGCCCGCCCGCCGGCATTGGCAGCCACCGTGACGGCGCGCCGGATGAAACGCCCGGGTTCCCGCACGAAAACCACATCGTCCTCACCCATGCGGGTCACGGCCTGCGAAGGTACGGACACGCCCGTTTGCGCCTTGCCAGACAGGCCGCTGACGATCGCCATCACGCCGCGTCCGGGAACCAGTCCATCGGTGGAATCGAGGCGTGCCTTGGCCGCTATGGAACGGGTCGCAGGATCGAGCGAAGCCCCGACCGATACGATCCGGCCGCTGACCGAAGCGCCGCCCGAAGCGGGAACCGACACGCGCATCCCGGGGCGTACCTGCCCGGCCAGCCGCTCGGGCAATTGCAGGTCGAGCGTGAGCGTAGCGGTGTTCTCGATCACGAAAGGCGCCATCTCGCCGCGCACCGGCCCGCCCGTCTCGATCGAGACCATGGCGACCCGGCCGCTGATCGGCGCCCGCAAGGTCACGGTGCCGTCACGGCCTGCGCCTGCCAGCGAGAGCAGGCGGCGGTTTTCGGCCACCGTCGCTTCGGAGCGGCGCAGCGTGGCTGCGGCCTCGTCCGCCCGGGCTCCGGCCACGATGCCATCGCGCGCCAGAGCTTCCAGACGCTTAGCCCGGGCACGGTCGACGGCGAGATCCGCCTGCGCGCGGGACAGATCGGCGCTGAACTGCACCGGTTCGGCCGCGTGGACGATTGCCAGCGACTGGCCGCGCAGAACCTGCTGCCCCTGCAACACCATGACTTGCCGGACGGTTCCGCTGAAGGGCGTCGTCACGGCCACTTTGGCGTCCGGCGGCAGCGAGACCTGCCCCGGTACCGTGCCGAGCGGCACGGCATCGGCCGCAACCGCCGCCTGCGTGCGAATGTCCAGTTTGCGCACCTGTTCGGCCCTCAGCGCTCCGGGATCGCCCGCAGGTGCCTCTGCGGTTTCCTGCGGCGCCGTATCGGGCTTGAAAGCGTAGTAGGCCCCACCCGCGACAGCGAGCAGGGCAGCGGCGGCACCGGCGAGAAGGGGCTTGTTCATGCACGGCGGCATGGCGGGCCAAGCTGACAGCACCCTGTCAGTTTCGGATTCTATTGACAGCTTTCAGCGTCGCCGCCGATGATGCTCAAGACAACGAAGCAAGAGAGGAACCCGGCCTTGCGGCTGCTGCTTGTGGAAGACGACGAACAACTGGCCACGCGCCTGTCCGACCGCCTGCGCGGCGCGGACTTCGCCGTCGATGTCGCCCGCTGCCGCGAAGAAGGCGAGGCCTGGCCCGACATGGACAAGATGGCCGCCGTCGTGCTCGATCTGGGATTGCCGGACGGAACCGGCATGGACCTGCTCCGGTACTGGCGCCAGCACAAGGTCGATTGCCCGATCCTGATCCTCACCGCGCGGGGAAGCTGGCAGGACAAAGTCGAAGGACTCAATGCCGGGGCGGACGATTTCGTAGTCAAGCCGGTGCGGTTCGAGGAATTGCTGGCCCGGCTCCATGCCCTGCTGCGCCGCCAGTCCGGCAACCGGGACACCTGGATCGAGGAAGCGGGCATCCGGCTCGATCCGGTCGCGCGCGACGTGCAGTGCGACGGCAAGCCGCTGGCGCTCAGCAAACAGGAATTCCGCCTGCTCAACCTGTTCATCCGCAGGCCGGGGCAGATCCTCTCGCAGGCCGATATCGGCGAGCATCTCTACGATCTGGACAGCCACCGCGATCTCAATGCCGTGGAAGTGCTGGTGTCCCGCCTGCGCCGCAAGATCGGGGCCGAGCGTATCCGCACCGTGCGCGGGCTCGGCTACAGGTTCGGCAAATGACCGGAGCCGCTCCCCAACCGCACCGCCGCTGGCACTGGCGCTCGCTGCGCGTCCGCATCCTGCTGGCAACGCTGCTGTGGGTCGCGCTCGGCATCGGCGGCATCTGGTATTCGGCAACGCGCCTTTTCGCCAAGCATGTGGAGCAAAGCTACCACAACGAACTGGAAGTTCACATCAAGGAACTGGCCGGCCTTGTGAAAGTGGAGCCGGATGGTGCGCTGCGCATGGACCGCCCCTTGTCAGACCCGCGCTATCTGGTCCCGCTGTCCGGGTTCTACTGGCAGGTCAGCCTGGACAACCAAACGACGATCCGTTCCGCCTCGATGACGCGGGGCGTGCTGGATGAAAGCGTGGCGCATAAAAGCACCATCTTCCATCACATCGAGAAAGGGCCGACCGGCCCCACCATCACCTACGGCTTCGTCCGCAAGGTCCCCGGCGTGGGCGACGTTCATTATGTGATTGCCACTGACGAACGCCTGCTCAACGAGATCATCGCCAGTTTCGACCATGAACTCACGATCTGGCTGAGCGCGCTGGCCTGTGCCCTGGTGGCAACCGGGTTCCTTCTCGTCACATTCGGCCTGCGCCCGCTCGACCGCCTCGCCAGCGCCACAGCGCGGCTGCGGGCGGGCACCGTGCGCGAACTGGAAGGCACCTATCCCACCGAAATCGCCCCTCTGGTGGCCGATCTCAACGCCTTCATCGAGCGCAGCCACAAGACCGTCGAGCGCGCCCGGGTCGAAGCAGGCAATCTGGCCCATGCCCTGCGCACGCCGCTGGCCGTGATCACCGACGAGGCGGAGCGGCTCTCGCAAGCGGAACAGACTTCTGCTTCCGCCCGCACCCTGCTCGAACAGAGCCATGCCATGGTCCAGCAAATCGAATACCGGCTGGCCCGGGCCCGCTCGGCCGCAAGCGCGCGCGGACCCGGAACGCTTAGCCAGATCGGTGGCGATCCTGCTCGACAATGCCGGGAAGTGGGGACACAGGCAAGTTTCGGCCAGTATCGAACATGTGCCGGGAAAGTTGCGAATCCGGATCACCGACGATGGCCCCGGCCTTACCGGGGAACAGGCCGCCGAAGCCTTTCACATCGGCACGCGCTTTGACCCCGCAACGCCGGGAACGGGCCTTGGCCTCGCCATCGCCCATGACATCGCTACCGCCTACGGCCTGCACATCGAACTGGGCCGCCGCACGGACGGACAGAGCGGCCTTGAAGTAAACATTGTCGTCGATCTTGAGAACGACCCCCCGTGCTCTCCTTCACGACGCGAACCGTAAAGGCACCGCGGCACCGCTCCGGTCGAGACGGTACGGCCCGATGCCTCGGCTTGGCGGGACACGCCTGTCCAGACCTTTACGGATGCGCCGGCGGGGGTAAGGTCCGGCGGGGCATTCTGACTTAGTTCTGGCTGGAAAACAGCGTCCGCGTGCGCCCGCCGACCCAGACCTGCCCGCTGGCATCCTGTGTCACTTCGACGCGGCCGGTCCGGCCCAGCCGGGTTCCCTGCGCGGCGACATAGCGGCCTTTCGTCCGCCCGCTCGCGAAAAGCCACTGGCCGACCGAGGCGTTGAGGCTCCCGGTCACCGGGTCCTCGATCATGACACCGCCCGGCGCAGTGAAGATCGCCCGCAGTTCGAACGCCGCTTCGCTGCCGGGCGGATAGGCGCCGACAACGCCCACATCGATCCGCTCCTGCCAGTTCCCGGCCGGTTCAATCGCAAGCACCTCTTCAGCCGATGCCAGCAGCACCGCGATCCAGCCCGGTCCGTTATCCACCCATTGCGCGTCGACGATGGAGCTTCGGTCGATCCGTAGCGCAGCGGCGGCCCGCGCAATCTCGGCCTCGCTCGGCGCGCCGCTGCGGATCAGCGGCGGGGCGGCAAAAGCAGGGCCGTTTTCGCCTTGCCGGATCTCTATCAGCCCCGCCCCGCATTCCTGCACGACAACGCCTTCTCGCTTCGGCTGGCCCCCGGCTTCAAGCCAGGCATGGCATGTGCCGAGCGTCGGATGCCCGGCAAAGGGCAATTCGTGCGACAACGTGAAAATACGCACGCGATAGTCGGCTTCGTCCCGCGTGGGCGGTAGAAGGAACGTGGTTTCCGACAGGTTCAGCCAGCGGGCGATGCACTGCATGTCCTCAGCCGAAAGGCCTTCGGGATTGGTAATCACAGCCAGGGGATTACCGGTGAAGGGATCGGTGCCGAACACATCGACGAGCTTGAAAGGGCGTTTCATGCAATATCTCCGGATCAACGGCTATTGGCATAAGCTTGGGCAAGAAGCGGGCTATCGATCCGTGCCACGGTTTCGGCCACGCTGTCACGCCCGCACAGGGAACGACGCACCCGCGCGCTTCCATTCGCGCAGACTGAACCCCGAAGCTCCGCACAATCCCTCACCCGTACCGAGCAAGTCATGCGGTCGATCCGGGATCGTATCGATCAACGTACGCTGACACCCGGCGCGCGGTTGCCTTCGGTACGCTCCATGGCCGGCAATCCGCTTTCAGCGGAGATTTTCCACACCGTGCTGACCGGCGGCGGATTCCGCCGCCATATTGAAGGCGTGCGCATGCGGTTGGCCCGCGCGACGGCAGGAACGCTGGAACGGTTGCGCAAGGCCGGCATCACGCCGTGGATCGAACCGGCAGGCGGCCTGTTCATCTGGGCACGGCTGCCTGACAACCGTGGCGCAGCAAAGCTCGCCCGCACGGCACTGGCCGAAAACATCGTACTGGCCCCTGGCAACGTTTTCAGCCTGAACGGAATGTGGGCTGACTATGTGCGCTTCAACGTGGTGATGAGCGGCGACGATCGTGTCAGCGACTTCCTTATCCGGACCTGCCGCTAACGCCCTCTTCTTTCGTCCGAAGCCGGGCCACGGCACGCGCGGCGAGCGGAGACAGGTCCGCTTCTCCGCAAGAAAACAACTGTGCCTTCATGCGCGGATCCCAGAAGTCCAGGATATGCCGGGCCGTCTCGGCCACCGCCTTGTCCTCCCCCTGCACGGCGAAGTTCCGGGCAATCTGGTTGGCCATCATGACGAGTTTAGCAGCATTGCTCATGCGGCCGGCTCCGCCTCGATACGGCGCGAGCGGGCGGCCTGGGCGGCATAATCGGCCTGCCAGTCGCTCGGCCCGTTACTGGGGGTGACCTGCACGGCCGTCACCTTGTACTCGGGACAGTTGGTGGCCCAGTCCGAGTAATCGGTGGTCACGACATTCGCCTGCGTCTCGGGGTGGTGGAACGTAGTGTAGACTACGCCCGGCGCCACCCGATCGGTCACTGTCGCGCGCAGGGTCGTTTCTCCGGTACGGCTGGCGAGGCGCACCCAGTCGCCATCCTTGACCCCCCGGTTCTCGGCATCGACAGGATGGATTTCCAGCGCATCTTCGCCATGCCAGACAGTGTTTTCCGTACGCCGGGTCTGCGCACCGACATTGTATTGCGAAAGGATGCGGCCCGTGGTCAGCAGCAGTGGGAAGCGCGGCCCGGTCTTCTCGTCGGTCGGCACGTAATCGGTCACGACGAAGTGCCCCTTGCCCCGCACGAAACCATCGGCATGCATGATCGGCGAACCATCGGGATGCGCGGCGTTCACCGGCCATTGCAGCGAGCCTTCCGCGTCCAGCCGCGCATGGCTCACGCCTGTGAAACTCGGGGTAAGCCGGGCGATCTCGTCCATGACTTCGCGCGGGTGCGTGTACGTCCAGCCCAGCCCCATGGCGTTGGCCAGCGCCTGCGTCACTTCCCAGTCGGCCATGCCGTTCGCCGGTTCCATCACCTTGCGCACAAGCTGAATGCGCCGCTCGGCATTGGTGAACGTGCCGTCCTTCTCCAGAAACGTGGAACCGGGCAGGAAGACATGCGCGTAATTCGCAGTCTCGTTGAGAAACAGGTCATGGACAATAACGCAGTCCATCGCGGCAAGGCCGGCCGCGACATGATGCGTATCGGGATCGGACTGGAGAATATCCTCGCCCTGCACGTAGAGCGCGCGGAACGTGCCGTCGACGGCCGCATCGAGCATGTTGGGAATGCGCAGCCCCGGTTCTGTATCGAGACTGACGCCCCAATCCGCCTCGAACAGGGCCCGCGTTTCGACATCGTGGATGTGGCGATAACCGGGCAGTTCATGCGGGAACGAACCCATATCGCACGAGCCCTGGACATTGTTCTGCCCGCGCAGGGGATTCACCCCGACACCCGGACGCCCGACATTGCCGGTCGCCATCGCCAGATTGGCAATCGCCATGACGGTCGAGGAGCCCTGCGAGTGCTCGGTCACGCCCAGACCGTAATAGATCGCACCGTTGCCGCCGGTCGCATAGAGCCGCGCGGCAGCGCGCAAGCGTTCGGCGGGAACGTGAGTAACGGCTTCCAGCACTTCAGGGCTGTGTTTCGCATCCGAAACAAACCGCGCCCAGTCCTCGAAAGCATCCGTTTCGCAACGCTCGCCCACGAAGGCATCGGCAACCAGCCCCTCGGTTACGATGACATGGGCCATCGCGGTCAGCACCGCGACATTGGTGCCCGGCTGGAGCGCCAGATGGTGCTCGGCGCGCACATGCGGCGACTTGACGAGGTCGATCCGGCGCGGGTCGATCACGATCAGCTTCGCGCCTTGACGAAGCCGTTGCTTGATGCGGCTGCCAAACACGGGGTGCGCGTCGGTGGGGTTCGCACCGATCACCAGGATCACATCCGCATCCATCACGCTGTCGAAATCCTGCGTGCCCGCCGAAGTGCCGAACGTGGTCTTCAACCCATAGCCGGTCGGCGAATGGCAGACGCGCGCGCACGTATCGACATTGTTCGATCCGAACCCGGCCCGCACCAGCTTCTGGACGAGATAGGTCTCCTCATTGGTACACCGCGAAGAGGTGATCCCGCCCAGCGCACGGGCGCCGTACTGATCGCGGATCGCCTTGAGCCTGCCTGCGGTGAAGGCCAGCGCCTCTTCCCACGAGACCTCCCGCCAGGGCTCGTCGATGGACTCGCGGATCATCGGGCTGGTGATCCGGTCCTTGTGGTTGGCATAGCCCCACGCGAAGCGCCCCTTGACGCAGGAATGCCCGTGGTTGGCCTTGCCATCCTTCCACGGCACCATGCGCACCAGTTGTTCGCCGCGCATCTCGGCGCGGAACGTGCAACCGACCCCGCAATAGGCGCAAGTGGTCACGACCGCCCGCTCGGGCTTGCCGTGCTGCTTGACGCTCTTTTCCATCAGCGCGCTGGTCGGGCAGGCCTGCACGCAGGCGCCGCAGGACACGCATTCGCTGGACAGGAAAGTATCGTCCGCCTGGCCTGCACTGATCCTGCTGGCGAACCCGCGCCCGTCCATGGTCAGCGCGAAAGTTCCCTGCACTTCGTCGCAGGCCCGCACGCAGCGCGAACAGGCAATGCACTTGTCGGGCGCGAAGAGGAAATAGGGGTTCGAGACATCCGGCTTCCGGCCGAGATGGCTGGCGCCTTCATAGCCGTAGCGCACGTCGCGCAGGCCCACTTGCGCGGCGGCGTCCTGCAACTCGCAATCGTTGTTGGCGCTGCAGGTCAGGCAATCGAGCGGGTGATCGGAGATGTAGAGCTCCATCACCCCCCGCCGAAGCTTCTCAAGACGCGGGGTCTGCGTCTTCACGACCATGCCTTCGGCCGCGATTGTCGTGCAACTGGCCGGCGTACCGCGCATGCCCTCCACTTCGATCAGACACAGGCGGCATGAGCCGAACGCCTTGAGATTGTCCGTCGCGCAGAGCTTCGGGATGGTCCCGCCCGCTTCGGCCGCCGCGCGCATCACGCTCGTGCCTGCGGGTACAGTAACGCTGCGCCCGTCTATGGAAAGCGTCACGGACGTTTCCGAACGGACTTCGGGCGTGCCGAAATCGGCCTGGCGTTCATAGGCCATCGGCCATCTCCTCTTCCCGAATGCCGAAATCTTCCGGCCAGTGCCGCAACGCCGACAGGACCGGATAAGGCGCGAAACCGCCAAGTGCGCAAAGCGAACCGAACTTCATCGTTTCACACAAGTCTTCGAGCAATGCCACGTCTTCGGCAAGGCTGCGCTGCGTCTTGCGGGCATTGTGCATTTGCGGAAGCGTTTCCACCGGCCCCGGCGCGCGGGCCTGCCCGCTGCGGATGCGATCGAGTGCTTCCACGCCCCGGACAGAGCCGATGCGGCAAGGCGTACACTTACCGCAACTCTCGACAGCACAGAACGTCATGGCAAAATGCGCCTGGGCGGCCATGTCGGCACTATCGTCGAAGACGACGACGCCGCCGTGCCCGATCAGTGCGCCGGCCGCCGCGTAAGCCTCGTAATCGAAAGGCAGGCCAAACTGCGCAGGAGGAATATAGGCGCCGAGCGGACCGCCGACCTGCACCGCCTTGACCGGACGACCGCTGGCCGTGCCCCCGCCGATGTCATGGACGAGTTCCTCCAGCGTGATGCCGAAAGCCGTCTCGAACAGACCGCCGTGCCGGATATTCCCTGCAAGCTGGATGGGTTTGGTCCCGCGTGAACGGTGGATGCCGAGACGGGCATACTCCTGTGCACCATCTTCGGAGAGGATGTGCGGGATGGCAGTCAGCGAAAGCACGTTGTTGACGGCTGTCGGGCAGCCGAACAGACCTTCGAGCGCGGGCAGCGGCGGCTTGGCCCGCACTTCGCCGCGCTTGCCTTCCAGCGAGTTCAGAAGCGAGGTCTCTTCGCCGCAGACATAGGCGCCCGCGCCCATGCGCACTTCCACTTCAAACGGCGCGACCATGTCGCGCGAGAGCGCAATGGCCGCTTCCAGCTTGGCCACCGCGTGCGGATATTCGCTGCGCACGTAGATGTAACCCTTGTGCGCCCCCACCGCGAGCGCGGCGATGGCCATGCCTTCGATCAGCTGGAAGGGATCGCCTTCCAGCAGCATGCGGTCGGCAAAGGTGCCTGAATCGCCTTCGTCCGCATTGCACACGATGTACTTGCGCGGCGCCTGCGCGCGGGCGACCGTCTGCCATTTGATGCCGGTCGGGAAACCCGCGCCGCCGCGCCCGCGAAGGCCCGAGGTCGTGACGTCTTCGAGAACCTGCTCCGGCCCGATCCGCCGCGCACGCGACAGACCGGCCCAGCCGCCCGTCGCCGCATAGTCTTCCAGGCTGAGCGGCCGCGTCCTGCCCGCCCGTGCAAAAGTCAGCCGCTGCTGGCGGGCGATGAACGGATGATCTTCGATCCGGAACATCCGCCGTAGTCATGCCACCCTCTCCACCAGAGCGACCAGCGCGGCCTCGTCAAGCCGGGCGTACAGCCTGTCACCTACCCTTGCAGCAGGGCCCACGCTGCACAGACCGAGGCAATAGACAGGCTTCACCGCCACCCGCTCACCGGCAGCGGCTTCCGCCGCGCCGACAATCGCTTCCACGCCGCGTGCCTGGCACGCCTCCGCACGGCAGACCTGCACGTCCATGCGCAGATCGGGCTCGGCGGTGAAGTCATGGTAGAAGCTGACTACTCCGTGCACTTCGGCGCGGCTGAGGTTCAGGCTCTCGGCAATTGCCGCCTCGGCCTCCGGCGATACACAGCCATATTCGGCCTGAACTGCATGCAGGATGGGCAGCAACGGCCCTTCACATTCCGCATATTCGCTGCAGATCTCAAAAATGCGAGCCTTGCCCATATCCTCCGTACCACGCCTTCTGTTGGGGCCGATAACATGCGACACCCGGTTATACACTCATTTCGAGGCATGGAAGCGCGGTAGCAAGACCTTCGGCCGCGAATATCCCATGCTCACTGCACGATTGTAGCACCAGGCAACTATAACCAGTGGGCTCGCAGCGCGCCATAGGCCCTGCAGCCAGAAAAACGGCAGCGCGCTGAAAGAGAGAAAAAGGCCCGTCAGCCCTCGACGAACAGGCCCCACGCCATCCAGTTCGGGCGCGCGGAACGGATAGCCGCGTAAGCCTGATTCCGATCCTGAGCAGGCACGGCAAGACGCTCCAGCGCCAGAGGAATGGCCGCAGCCAGCGTATGGCCAGGCTGCATCGCCTCCAGAATTGCGAACTCCCATGCGCGCAACGGGATGGTCCGCACGATATAGTCCGTCCTCACCAGCACGAGGAAATTTTCGCCCTCATCGGGCGTAGGAACCGGCTGCTCGCGCCGTACCGCATGATAGTATGGCGCCACATTGAACCTGTGCCGTCCCAGAGTGATGGCGGGCTGTAAACGCAGCCGGTCATCCCCGGTATCGGGCACGGCCATTCGCATGCCTTCCGCGCCGGGGGCATCGTAGAGCTGGAAAAGCCGGTATTCGAACCGTGCCAGATCGATCATGAAATCGATCCAGATTTCCCTCTCATGCCCTGCCTTGCCTCGGTCGGGGCGCTGATTCTCCAGATAGTCGGCAAACCGCCGCCCGAGATCGTAAAGCGTGTAGGACTGCGGGGGTTGCTCGTGCACGAAGGCCTTCGCGAACTCGTTGAACAGGGGCTCGCCCAGAGCATGACACAAGGCCGGAAACTGCGCTCGCATGGCACCGGAGATCCGGGCAAGGTAGGCGCGGCGATAGATTGCAAGCCCCTCGCAAGCGGCAAAGCCCTCCCGGTCCAGCAGCCGTTCGGCCACTGCTCCAGCCGGCGGTGCCTGCTGCGCCATAAGCGAAGCCTGCAACCAGGCCTCAGTGGCTTGAAGGTGCGGTGCCGCGCCTGTCACACGCTTTCCACCACGCTGCCCATCGCATCCGGCATCAGGAAAGCCGCCGGCGTCGACAGTCTTTCCGGCCCCGTATCGCGACAGGGCTGGTCCGGCCCCTGCGGCACGGCCTGCATGTAGCCGCGGGCTTTTTCCACTTCGGCAATACATTCATCCAGCGAAGGGATACGGTCATCCCATTCGAGCAGGGTGGCGGCTCCGCCCGTGCGTTTCCACGCCGTGGCGAAAAGCCTCCACACCGCGTCACGCACCGGACCGTCATGCGTGTCGATGATATGGGTGCCGCAATTCTGGTGCCCGGCGAGATGCATTTGCACCACCCTCTCGAACGGAAACGCATCGAGATAGGCCATCGGGTCCGTTCCGGCATTGAAGCAGCTGACATAGACGTTGTTCACGTCCAGCAGCAGTCCGCAACCGGTTGCCGCGCACAACTGCCGCAGGAACTCGGGCTCCGCCATCTCGTCGCCCGCAAAGCGGATATACGTGCTGGGATTTTCGATGATGAGCGGGCGGTCGAGGATATCCTGAACCTGATGCACGCGGGCGGCAACGTGCTCCAGACTTTCTTCCGTGAGCGGAAGCGGGAGCAAGTCATGCGAGTTAAGCCCCAGAATACCGGTCCAGCACAGATGGTCGCTGATCCACGCGGGCTGAATCTCATCGGCAAGCGCCGCCAGACGCGCCAGATAATCGCGGTTGAGCGGGTCCGTGCTGCCGATCGAGAGCGAGACCCCGTGCAGGACCACGGGATATCGTTCAGCCACCGCGCGCAGCACGCTGCGCGGGCGGCCGTGCGAGTCCATGAAATTCTCCGAAATCGCCTCAAACCAGTCTATCCTGGGCAGTTCACGGAGGATCGTGTCGAAATGGACATTGCGCAGCCCCAGCCCCAGTCCAAGCGTTGGCAGGTCCGCCAGCGCGCAATCAGGAACAGCCACCCGCCCCACTCATCCCGCTGGAGCCGCACGCGGTCATGTTACCGCGCTCGGCATTGTCGTCGCTGATCCAGAGGTACGTCGGACCGGTGCTTGCAAATGCAGCCGGCGGCAATCCCAGTGTTTCAGGCAGCGGCTGGCCGGCATCGGGCTTCACATCTGCACCTTGTCCGGACTGATCCTGCAGCAGCTTCTCGCGAAGCTCGGGCCATACTTTGGTTTCGAACACCTCGCGCGCCCGGATCCATACGCTTCTGCCCTGATTGGGACCATTCGTGCTGAAGCGCTCGGCGTTGATCGGGGTCGCGCAGGACCCCAGCGACTGGCAGGCATTGGCGCCGGGATTGTCCATTTCCTCGGCTGTTCCGTAAAGGCCGCATCCACCCTGATGACGGCAGTCGTTCTGCACATGGCAGGTGTGATCGACGGCCGTCGAGCAATAGCCCTGCCCGGCACAGGAATTGGGCTGACCTGTCACAGGATTGCCGTCGGTGCCGAACCGGTCAGCCCCGCGGCAGCTATTGAGTCCCATGCAGGCATGCAACGGCATTCCAGCCGGCTGCGGACCGATATTCGCCGGAAACGGCGGCGCATCCGCATAAGGATAGGGCCGGGGCACCGGCTGCCCCGGCTTGGGCGCCGGAGCGGCCATGACCTGGCGATGCAGGACGGTGGGCGTGCTTGCGACTTGCTGCTTCGTATCGCTCATCATTCGCTCCAGTAAGGACGGACGTCTACCAGGGGGCGCTTGCCGGTGGCGATGCCGCCGGGGTGCCCCGTGGCCAAGGCCGCGTAGTAGGCGATGTTGTTGTAGACCGAGGCGAGATCCTTGTTCCGGTTCGCGAGCTTCTGGGCCGCGTCCACAGCGGCGGTCCCGTATCTGATCAGCCCGTCGAACGAATCCTTGCGCTCGCCCAGATCGACGTTCTCGAACACCGGCGCCATGTAATATCCGCCGTCCAGCGGGATTTCACGCATGGTGCGGATATACTTGTCGAGCACCCAGATCATCGAGCGGTGCAGGCCCTCGTTGAAGAACAGCTTCTGCTGCGGCGGCGGAACGCGGAACACCGTTTCCGACAGGATCAGCATGTACTGGAAACAGGCACTGCAGAAATCCGCGATCGGCCGCAATTCGGCCGGATAGGACGCCGCTGTCGGGTTCTCGGGGAATTTCACGATCAGCCCCGCCTCCTCCAGCATCTGCTGCGTCACGGCAGGCAGTTGCGGTGCGGGCCGTGGCGGCTGATCGGGCAGCGTTTCCGCCGTCGTGGGATATTCCGCGAACTGCGCCTGCAGCTTAAGGAACTTGTAGTAGTGCGAATCCTCGCGCTTCGAGGGATCGTCAGTCGCCGAGGGACCGGTGCCTGAGATCGGAAACCCTTCCCCCTGATCGCAGATCGTGTCGATCGCCATAGCCGCATCCGCACGCGAATTCACTGTGATCAGTTCGGCCGGCCCCGCATGGCTGTCCGCGCTATTGGGATACCTGGCAACGTCCGCCGCCCCCGGATAGCCTCCTGCCCAACCAGGTCTGGGACTTGGCGGTGCAGGTGTCCACGGATCGAACTTGCCCGACGGGTAGACCGTGTCGACGTTGTTCGGCGAGTAATTGTAAGGCTGGATCGCGGTAGCCTCAGCCCCGCGCTGGAAATCGGCATCGTTCAGGAACTTGGTGCTCGCGAGGCAGCGTGCGTAGGAATAGAGTTGCCCGATCGTGTCCCAGTTGTCTTCCTGCGGCGGTGCGTCCCATTGTTCGGGATATTCGATCTGGAGGAAATGCCAAAGCTGGTCGAAGCTGAGCCTGCCCAGCGGGATCGTGTCCGCAGTCTGCCCGTGAGGCCCCTTCGGCCCGACCGGATTGTGATGCGGAAGGTTTGCCGGATAGCTGGCGGGCGCCTTGCCATAGATCTGCGGCGCGAAGCCCATCGCATGCTTCACATTGGCGGAAAGCGACATGTGGAGCATCTCCTCCACCGCCACGCTCATGATCACGCCGCCGGCCTTGTTGGCGAAGGCTTGCAGGGGACCGATCGCCTCGCCGCTCTCATTGTCGCGCAGGATCGAGTAATAGGTGAAGAGGTAGATGGGGATCGTCGCGAGTTCGACTTCGATGGCGACCTGCAACAGGTCCCGAAGCTCCTTGATCACCTCATCCCGGGTTTTGGTGGCATTGAGCTTGGCGACAAGTTCCTGTTCGGCCGGCGTGAGAGGCGTGACAGGATCGGAAAGCAGTGCTGCCGCAGCGGAATTGCCCATATTCAACTCTCCTCAGGCCCGTGTCAGCGTGTTGGTTGTGATATGCGGAAATACGACCGTTATCGGCCCGCTCGCTCCGGCAGGCGTGACCGGTATCTTGAGCAACATCGTCTGCGAATATTGCAACTGGTCGAACGTGCCCGCCCCCGTGTCTTCCAGCCAGTACGTGGCGTAATACTCGACCACTTCCGCCCGTGCCTGTTCGTAGCTGATGTTGCCGACGCTCCCGCCGCCCTGCGTGGAATCGACGCCGATCTCGATATATTGCTTCACGGCGCCGGCGTTCAGCGCATCGATCAGCGCCTGATTAGGGTTTTGCGCATAGGCCGGAACAGGATTCTGGACCGACTGCGTGAAGTAGGGCGACGTCCCGATCCCGTGGGGAAGCACCTGCCTGGGCGGACCGATGGTCGGCGCTCCGGCAACGGGTACCGGCACGTTGTTCGCATCAACCGGCACATTGCCACATGCCAGCACCGAATTGCCGTGCGGCACCGATATCTGCTTGAAGATATTGTTGGCGAGCGGCGGCGGGGCGCTGCCGAACGTTTTCGTGCCGATGGAAGGTCCGTCTCCGTCCCCGTAAGGTCCCAGCGCTTGCGCCATTGGCACCACGAAGCCCCAGACCCCGTTTTCAAAATGAACCAGCGTGTCCCTGGCCGGACCATCCGAGATATAGACACGCTGCTCGTACGTGAGACCATTGACGATCTGGCTACCGTCCCCGCCACGGTTCGCGGCAGAACCATGGATCGCCGAGAACGTGATCTCCTCGTAATAGGTCATGTTCTTGAGGATATAGCCGAACGGAGCTTCGGCCGGATCGCCGGGGTCCGCCGTCGCCGGTTGCGGCAGGATCATCAGATTGTAGGAGAAAGGATTCTCCGGCCCGCCGCGCCCGGAAGTGCCGATATCCTTGTTGACCCAGGTACCTGCCAGATGCCGGAGCGCCCCAAGATCCGGATCCGCGGGCGGATTTGCCTGCGCAGGCTCATTGATCAGCGGCTTACTGAGATCCGGCGCCACGACAGGCTGCGCCACATTAAGAACCTGTCCCTGTTGCCCACCAGCAACACGCAGAAAATCTGCGCCTTTAACATCGCCCACCGCCAAACCTCCCCTGGCATTATATTTTGCACATTTCATCGATTCGCACGAAAGATTAATAATAGAATATACGTACAAAACTCATCTGCAATACACTTTCTTACAGAACCCGAAACTGGAACAGATTCCACTTCACAATTAAATTATATTAACTCTTTCGCAGAAAATTATTTCAAAAATTTAATCTTCAAAACTCGATGAAGCGTCGCCGGAAATCGTCATTCCAGACATCAAATCCGCTGCTGTATTCGCATAGAGACAAGGAGAGGACCAAGCTCCCTAAGCCCCCTTTCCGCCTCCCGGACACCACTCGCCATCAAGCCGCCATCAAGGTGTAACGATCACCGCATAGGCGCCGCTCTCGAAGGTCGGGGGGCGCGTCTTGGAATTCGATGAAACGGCATACCGCTCTTTTCACAAGGAGCTGTATCGCCTGGCCCGAAGCAGGCTCGGCGATCACTTTGCGAGCGAGGATGTGGTGCAGGACTGTTTCCTGCGGCTCGCCCAGTACCGGCCCGGTTCCATCGTAAACATGGGGGCGATGTTGCGCCGGATCGCAAACAACCTGATCATCGATCAGTCCCGTTTCCGGCGGCGCCGGGATGAGCATGTTCCGGTGCAGGACTTCGATGTTCCGGATGACGAGCCCTCGCACGAACAGGTCCTGCTCCACCGCGAGCGGATGGAGCAGGTGTCGCAAATCCTCGACCGCATGCCGCCGCAGCGCCGGGAAGTCTTCGTGATGCGGCGCCTTCACGGTATGTCGGCCAGGGAAGTGAGCGCCGAGCTGAAAATCAGCCCGGCCGCAGTGGATGCCCATGTCGCCCGCGCCGTCCTTGCCCTGCACAAGGAAATGACTGTGCTGGACGACGGGCAGGCGAACGGATGACGCACGGGCCGCACGACGATGAGGAAGAAGCCGCGCTCTGGGTTGCCCGTCACCTCAGCAAAGCAGTAGATGCGACGGCTTTTTCCACATGGCTCGCCGGAGCCCCCGGCCGGCGCGAAATGTTCGATGCCTTGTGGGTGACGTGCATGGACGATGCAGTGACCGACGGGCTTCGCGCCCACGAGAGCAAGGAACGCATCGCAAGGAATGCTGACCGCCCCGGAGCCCGTCGGCGGATCGTCGCGGCCGCGGCGGCGGTGTCAATGATCGTCGCGGGAGCTCTCGCCTGGCCGCAAGTGCGCTTTGCGCTTACGCCGGAGCGGACATTCACAACCGGAACCGGGAAAATCAACCGCATCACCCTGTCCGACGGCACCGTAGTGCTGCTGAACGGACAGAGCCGGCTTCGCGCGAAAATCGATGCCGGTCGCCGCGAAGTCACGCTGGATGCGGGTGAGGCCCTGTTCGATGTCCGGCACGATCCGCAGCGCCCCTTCACAGTCCTGGCGGATAATGGCCAGGTGACAGTGCTGGGCACGCGTTTCGATCTGGCGCTGAACGATGCCCGGATCGACCTTGAAGTCGAACGCGGCCTGGTGCGTTTTGAAAGCACTTCGGAAAAGCAATCGGCGGTCTTGGTACCGGCCCAGCATCGCACCGCTCTGATCAACGGCCGGGTCGCGCCTCCCGTCGCATTCGCCGAAAGTACCGCCGAAAGCTGGCAAAGCGGTTGGCTTCAGGTGACCGACATGCCTCTTGCCGACATCGTTCCCCGTCTGCAACGCTGGACCGACAAGGACATCGTGGTTGAGGATCCGACCCTGTTGCACAGGCGCGTGGCCGGACGGTTCCGGCTGAACCAGCCCAAGCTCGTACTTGACACGCTCGGCGATCTCTATGGTTTTGCCGTAGAGGATGCCGACACTGCCTATATCCTCGAAAGACGATGACAGCGGCCGTGCCTGCACAAACCGGAACAAGCAGACGAACGGCGAACGAAAAGGGCCACGTGCCGCCGCAGCAAGGGTGAGCGGATGGCCGGGTACCGCCATTTGCTGTTTCCCGCTCTGATGGCGCTGGCTTCCCCCGCGCAGGCCCGCACAGTGGCCTTCGCGATCCCCGCAGGGCCGCTTGCCGGTGCCCTGACGGCCTTTTCCCGCCAAACCGGGCTTCAGATCATTGCCGATCCCTCTGGGCTCGAAGGCCTTCGGACCCGCGGCGTGCGAGGAAAAAGGGAGACCACGCATGCACTCGAAACGCTGCTGCGCGGGACTGGCCTCACCTATCGCCTCAAGGCCGGCGTCGTTCTGATCCTGCCTGGCCGCTCCGGGCCGGACGCCCGCTTCCTGCAAACCGGTCGGGCAACCGCCCGCGAGAATGCAACCGCCAAGGCCAAACGGGAAACGGGTAGCGCCAGCCTGCCCATCGTCGTTATCGGCCAGCGTTTCGCCGACGAGCGCGCGCTCGATGCCAAACGGCGTGCGCGCAATATCGTCGATGCCATTTCCATCGACGAAGTCCGACGCCTTCCGGACAATACCGTCGTCGATGCCATGCGCCGGATCCCGGGCGTGTCGGTCCTTCCCGTCGCCGACAACGAACATCCGCGCGACGTGCCGATTGCCCCGGTCGTGCGCGGGCTGACGCAGGCCTACAACAACGTCACGATAGACGGCATGCCGGTCGCCTCCAGCGGGATTCCCGAGGCCGGTTCCAACAGCGTAAGCCGGGGCGTGCGGCTGGACATCCTGCCCGCATCGGTGATCAGCCGCCTGCTGGTAATCAAGACTTTCACCCCCGATCTCGATCCCAACGCGATAGGCGGCGCGATAGACCTCAAGACCCGCAGCGCCTTTGCCGGGCACGGCGCGCCCTTTCTTTCCGCCGAAGCCGGTCTGGCCAGCCCCAGCCGCCACTCGGAAGTCCAGCCGCAATCCGCACTGGGCACGCAGTTCACGGCCACCGCGAGCCGGACGTTCGGGCCGGAGCATCGTTTCGGCCTCGTGCTCTCCGCGAACTACCGCCATCTCGACAACAACAGCGACGTTCATGGCACTGCTGACAGCAGCTATCTCAACTTTTTCGAAGACGACGGGCAGCAAGCGAAGAACGGGACTACCGGCAACGGCATTCCCGTTCCGCGACAGGACAAATACTGGAACAATGGCAGCGACCGGCGCCAATGGGGCGTGACGGCAAGGGCCGAAGCGGATCTTGGCACGTTACGCCTGTCCGCGCTGGCCGCGGACCTCGTGTTCCGTGACGGCTTCACCCGCAACGAAATCATCATCGATCCCACAGCGACGAGCGTGGCCAACCAGACCCCGACGTCTGGCCGTTTCGACGCGGCCTCGATCCAGGTCGGCTATCGCAACGGCACGACACGCAATGAGACGCGTCTTGTGCGGCTGGGCGCGTCATGGACACCCGGCAAGAACGATCGGATCACGATCGACGCCAGCCTTTCGCGCGCTACGATGCGCGAACGCTACGATATGGTGAAGTTCACGGCGGGCCTCGATGCCGAGGGTGCGTCCGTGGGCACGAACCGGCTCGGCTTCACCTACGACACCGCCCCTTTGCAATTCAGCTTCAACGTGCCAGAGGCCGCCTATACCGATCTCCCGCTCTATGCCGCCGACTACTGGCGCCATCGGAAGCGCCATGCGGATTCGCGCGTCAACGCGCTGCGGACCGACTGGCGACACAACATGGACGCGAGCGATAGGGGAGCGGGCTTCGCCGCCGGCCTGTCCGTCACCCGCTCGCGCTATACCTATGGTTTCAGCAACGAGGCTTACGAGACATCGGATCGCGGCCTGACTCTGGCCGGTGCCGGCTATGTCAGCCGGGTGGCGCTGCCATTCAACCGGAACGGCCTGCCCCTCCTGGTCATCGATCCCGCTCGGGCCTGGCGGATGTTCGATGACAACCGCGATACGATCACCCGAACCGACACCGAAGCCAGCGAACTCCAAAATGACTTCAGCCATGCGGAAACCTCGCTGGACGGCTATGTCATGGGGCGGTTTGCCACCGGGTCCCTCGAAGCGCTGGCTGGCGGGCGGCTCGACCGCACCCGCCTGTCGACCCGGGGCTACATCGAGGTAAACGATATCTGGTCGCCCCTCGATACCACCGCGCACTACGCCCGGCTGCTGCCCTCGGTCCTGCTCAATGTCCGCCCGGCCTCAGGCCTGCGGCTGCGCGCGGGCTACAGCCGGACCATCAGCCGTCCAAGCTACGAGGACTATGCGCCGCGCTCATCAATCGATTTCCAGACCGGCGCCAGTATCGGAGACGGCGAGACTCCTGGCGTAAGCGTGCGGCTGGGCAATCCCGGGATCAAACCGCGCCTGTCGGACAATTTCGACCTGAGCGCCGAATGGACGCTGCCGCACGGATGGGACGGCATGCTGTCAGCGGCCGCGTTCCACAAGGCGATCCGCAACGAGATCTTCGACGCAGTGACGACAGG
This sequence comes from Novosphingobium sp., assembly GCA_037384205.1. Classification (GTDB taxonomy): domain Bacteria; phylum Pseudomonadota; class Alphaproteobacteria; order Sphingomonadales; family Sphingomonadaceae; genus Novosphingobium. The sequence continues at coordinate 26,079 of JARROF010000011.1, forward strand.
ATACGCCTATGATGGCGTCTATTACCGCCATGCTCGCGTTTCGCGACCGACAAATGCCACCGGCGCGCATGTATCCGGGCTGGAATTGAGTGCCGTCGTCGGCACTCTCGGCCGGATCGCGCCGTTTCTGGCCCCCGTCGGCTTCAGCGCCAACTGGACGCTGCTCGACGGCGCGGTAACCGTACCGCTGACGAACGGCACTACACGCAGGGTCCATCGTCTGGTCGGCCAGCCCGGCGAGATCCGCAACCTGAGCGTGTTCTTCAACCGGGGCGGTTTCGAACTGCGCGGCGCCATGAACTGGACCGGGCGCGCGCTGCGCGGCATCGCGCCCGATACGCCCTGGGAAGACATCTACTGGGCTCCGCGCCGCCAGTTCGACATGCAGGCGCGGTACCATTTCAACCGGCGCGCCAGCGTGATCCTCGACATCTCCAACCTCGCGGAGGACCGGCTCACCAGCCTCACCGGTCCGGCGGGGGGGCACCTCAAGGACAGCTATTCAGTCCCCCGTACCGTCCGCCTCAGCCTGCATTGGAGCCTGGGAAGCTAGCGGAAAACTGAAGCCTGAGACAAATGCGTCCGGGGCCGAAGCCATGGGGGAAATGCCCCGCCCCCGGACGCCCCCACGCGTCAACGCGCCAACGCGTCAACGGCTCAACGCCGCGCGGATGGAGCAGCGAGCCCGCATTCCGACAGGTAGCGGCGAAGAAGCGCCGGATAGTCGGTCTGGATATTGGTAACGCCCAGTGCGCGCAGTCTTTTCAGCCGGGCACAGGCGTCGGGGGAATGGCGCGCCAGATGATCATCGGTATCGCCCAGTGCATTCGCCCAGATCCGGGCGGGCATCGCCGCAATCGCCCGGCTCGCGGCGGGCGTCAGCGACTGCGGATCGCCGTGGACGATCCGCACCGGCGCCAGATCGCGGTTGATCGCATCGAGCGTGGTGCTGGTCCTGAGACGCGTCATCACCCGAAGCTCCGGCGCCAGCGCCCGCGCGGTGCGCAGCGTATTGCTGTCACTGTCGAACATCATGACCTGATCGAGCATGCCGAGCGCCTGCACCACGGCGATCACCGGCCCCACGCGATCGGTCTTCATGTCGAGATCGACAAGCACGCGCCCGCATGCACGCATCAGCAATTGCTGCAGCGTGGGCGGCGGCGCGTCCGTCCCCTTGAGGCGCAGCTTGCGCAGATCCGCATAGGAAATCGCCTCGCTGCCGCCAGTGCCATCGGTCATGCGATCCACCGTATGGTCGTGCATGACGTAGGGCACGCCGTCAGTGGTGACGTGGACGTCGGTTTCCACGAAGTCGGCCCCGGCCGCCACGGCCTCGTCCACGGCGGCGAGCGAGTTTTCCGGCGCCTTGAGGTGGCCCCCGCGATGGGCCGCGATCATCACCGGCCCGGCCGGGTTCGCCCAGTCCCGGCCCAGCGCCGCGATGCGCGGGGTTTCGCCGCAGAACGGGGCGGCCAGAACGGGAGTGGCGGCCATGACCAGCGCACTGGCCAGCGCGGCTTTTGCAAATCTCGAAATCATACGGTTTCCTGTCCGGCTTCCCTTTTGAAAACGGCAAGGGACGATCCGCCGCGAAGCCGGGCGACGGATCGTCCCTCGGGAACGGCGCGGCCTCAGAAGCGGCAGTTCACGCCCAGCCAGAGCACGCGGCCCTTCTGGCTGCGTTCGGCCACGAGGCGGCCGGACGGCATCTTGCGGTAATATTCGATGTTCGACTTGGCGAGGTTCTGCCCCTCGGCGATGATCGTGACACCATCGAGGATGGTGTAGCGGACCTGCGCCGAAATCTCGCCGCGATGCTTGCTGAAGATATCGAAGACCTGCGAATCCTCGTTGATCGATTTCAGATAATCGTCGACGTAGTTGTACGCCACCGAAGCCCCGAACCGGTCGGTTTCATAGGACACCGTGGCATTGGCCAGGAACTTGGGCTGGCCTTCCAGACCATTGACCTGACGGATCGATTCGTCCGACTGGATCACCGTCTGCTTGCCGTCGATGAACGTCGCGTTGGCGGCGACGACGAAGTTGCGCAGGAAGCCCGAGGCGAGGTCGTGCATGTCCTGGCGCAGCGAGAATTCGATGCCCTTCACCGAAGCCGTGTGCGAGTTCATCGGCGTCGAGATGCGCGCGGTGTAGGTTTTGCCTTCGTATTCGAACCCGTCCTGCGTGATGTTCTGCATGAAGATCAGATTCTTGATATCCTTGTAGAACCCGGCGACCGAGATCATGCTGCCGGTGGTCGGATACCATTCGAGCGACAAGTCGAAATTGTTCGACGTGCGCGGCTTGAGACCGGGATTGCCGCGCTTGATGGAGATGTAATTCTCCTCGCTGTCCTCGGGCAGGCCGATCGAGTCCCCGATCGCGTAGTAGTTGTAGTTCGGGCGGCCGATGGTCTTGCTGTACCCGGCGCGCACGATCACGCCGTTGCCGAAGTCATAGCGCGCGATCACCGAGGGCAGCAGGTAATCGTAGGACGCCTTGCGGTTGGTGCGGACATATTGCGCGGCCGAGTTCGGTTTGGCCGGAAGGTTGTCGTCCTGCGACCACAAATCGATGTCGGTCTTGGTCGAATCGTAGCGCAGACCGGCGCGGATGTAGAAGCTGTCGGTGCGGTAGGCGCCCTCGACGTAGGCGGCGGCGACCTGTTCGTTCAGTTCGTAATCGCTGCTGATATTGTTGTCGCTGTTGTCGTCGGTGCTCGGATACCCGGCTGCGGCCCAGGCGGCGCGGTAAGCGTCGTCGTCGATGAACAGGAAGTCGACATCGGGATCGGTGGTCGGCTCGGTCACGCCGCGCACGAAGCCCACCATAGTGCGCTTGTTGCCTTCCGCGTCGAGCAGCTTGCCGCTTTCTTTGCCCTCGTCATACGACTGGTCGGTGTTCTGGAAGCTGCCCCCCACGTTGAAGCCGAAGCCCCGGTCATCGGCGCCGAAGTTGTAGTCGAGATTGCCGCCCACGAACGTCAGGTCCTGCGCCGCGCGCTGGGTGATGTGCTGGATATAGCCTTCGGTGTAATTCGCCGGATCGTTGTCGTAGGCCGGATCGTAGAACGAAAGCACGGGATAGCCCCGGGTCAGGTCATAGGAGAAACCGCCGTCGGCGCTGGTGCTCGTCCCGAACTTGGAGCGGTCGCGGATCGTGTTGAGGCGCGCGCGCGAATGCGTGGCCCGCAAGTGCCCGGCAAGGCTGCCGCCCAGATCCTGATCGAGCATGCCCGAAACCACGAACGTCTCGCGCTTTTGCGGCTGGTGCGAATAGCCCAGCGAGGTCTTGCCCTTCGCCCATTCGCCCGAGGTCGCCGTCTGGTTGGCAGGCACCTTGCCGGTATCGGCACTGGCAAGGTATTCGTTCCGGATCTCGTCTTCCTTCTGGTAGAAGTATCCGGTGTAGATCGAGGCATAAGTTGCCTTGCCGGGATTGTACTCCAGCTTCATCACGCCCGAACCGCGCGTGACATTATCGTCGTAGATGAAGATCTGGTTGCGCGCGGCGGTGGGATAGCCGTTGGTATTGCTCAGATCGTTGTAGTCGCCGATCTCCTTGCCGGTGTCGTTGTCATAGAGGCGGTAGCTGGAATCGACCGCGCCCGGCTTCTGGTCGTAGTTGCTCGAATAGTACTTCGAATAGGACCCCGAGACGACACTGCCGAAATCGTGGTTCTGGCCGAAGATGCTGCTGAACGTGGCATCGGCGCGCACGTTCTTGCCCTGATCGACGTCGAGCGAACCGGCGGTCGAATTGTCACCAACGGAAGCGCGCGCCACCAGCGTGGTCTTGCCGGTGTCGAAAGCGCTGGCGGTGATCAGGTCTAGCTGGCCGCTGAGCGCGTGCGGATCGAGATTGGCAGTGATCGTCTTGATCGCATCGATCCGGCTGACGAACGAAGGCGGCAGCAGCTCGATCCGCGCGCCGCGGCTGTCGGAAGAGGTGGTGGCCAGCGGCAGGCTGTCGATGGTGACGAGGTTGTAGGATGAACCGATGCCACGGATCATCACGCTCTCGGCAAGATCGGGCGAGCGGTCGTTGGAAGTGCCGAAGTCCGGCACGAGAGCAAGGCCCGGAATGCGCTGGGCGACCTGGGCGATAGTGAGATCGGGCAGAAGCCCCGCCTGATCCTGCGCGATGGAATCGGTAATGCCGATCGCATTGCGCTTGGCCTCGATCGTGGCCGTGTTCGAGGAACGGTAGCCGGTCACGACGATCGCGGCGGCTTCGCCATCCTTGGCCTTCTTCTTCTGGTGCTCCGCATCTGCCGTCTGCGCGTGCAGCGGCGTGGCAAGAAGACCGGCAACCAGCGCCGGAACGGCAATGGTGGACGAGAACGTAAGCTTGCGTTTCATAGGTACACGTTTCCTGTGGTTCGAAAGACAGGGTCAGGGAGGGTCGGAAAGGAAAGGCGGAGGCGGCTAGCCGCCCGGACAGCGCAAAGCATGCGCGCCGGTTCGCCGCAGATAAGCCTTGAGCATCACCGGCTCATCGGTCTGGATGGCATCGACGCCGAGCGTAACGAGCCGGCCCCAGACGGCATCCGGATCGTCCACGGCATCGGTATCGGAAAAGGCACGGCCCGACAGACTGTCCACCCAGTACCGGGCGCAGCGGGCATGGATCAGCGGTGTCATCACCGGTGCGAAGCCCCGGTCCTTGACGTCGATCTCATAGCCGACGGGACGGATGGGATCGTAAGCTGAAATGGCGGCGGCCGGATCGGCCTTGATAGCGGGTTCGCGCAGGATCGGCATGAACCGCACGTCCCCCACCCAGGGCGCCAGTTCGCGTACCTGTTCAAGCGGAGCCTCGGCCTTGAACAGCACCTGCCCCCGCCCCCCGGCCGCATCGATCATGGCCAGAATGGCAGGCGAAAGCGGCACCTTGGCATCGACATTGATAAGCACATGGTCCTTCGCCACGCGCAAGGCCTCTGCGAACGTGGGAATGCGCCGCGCGGTGAGCGGCGTGGGCCTGCCGTCCCTGCGCCCTTTTTCCTCGCGCAAGTGCAGCTTGCGCAGTTCGGCCCAATCGAGACCGGAGACTTTGCCGGTGCCTTCGGTCATGCGATCGACAGTGGCATCGTGCATCAGCACCAGCTTGCCGTCGCGCGTGGCGCGCACGTCGAGCTCGACCATGTCGATACCCGCGGCGATACAGGCGCGGATGGCATCGAGGCTGTTTTCCGAGGTGCCTTTCCAGCAGGCCCGGTGCGCCACGACCATCACTGTCCCGTCCGGCCCGGCGAGGCGGCGTTCAAGCTCGGCCTTGCGCGCCGGTTCCGCGGCTGCGGCGCCGGGGGCCGCGAACAGGACCGATGCCAGCAGGGCGGCCAGAATCGACAGGGCATGAAAGGCAAACCGCCCCGGTGCACCGGCATGAACCGGGCACACCCCGGCTGCCCGCGGACCGCCCTTGGCCCGCGACATAGCGCTGCAAGAAAACTGCATTGATCTTCCCCGTCGAAGGCCTGTTTTCAGGCCGTTCACAGACAAGACGGGGCGTGCGGCAAAATCTGACAGGCCGGACGAAAAAAATCGTACTCCCTGCGGAACAAGCCCGGGAAGGCCATGCCCGCCGCAACAGGGTCAGACCGGCATTTCCCGGCAGCCTGTCAGGCCGTAGGATCGAGCGTGCCGAGAACGGCGACCAGCGCGATGACAAGTACGCCGAGCAGCATTTCCAGCAGCAGCGAGCGCCGCAGCCGCCCGGCGGCTCCCGGCACGCCGCGTTCCAGTGCTGGCACCAGCCGCCACCGGTTCGAGGCCGCCAGACCGAGCATGGCGACAAAGAGTATGAGCTTTGCCGCGAGCAGCGCGGCCCAGGGGCTCTTCAGTACACCTGCCGGAAGCGGCAGGCCGAGTATCGCAAACGTGTTCCACAAGCCGGTCGCCAGCAGCACCGCGACGACCCCGCTGCCGGTCGCGGCGAACCCGCGCAATCTTCGCAACTGTACATCGCCAGACGCGCCGCCGAACTGCCCGGCCAGCAACACCGCCAGCGCGCCCAGCCATATCGCCGCAGCAAGCAGGTGCGCGGCATCCGCGAGCCGGCGCACCATTCCGGCAGTCCCCTCGCCGGCTCCCGCATGCCCGGTCCACGCCGCCGTGACCAGCGCCGCCGCACCGCACAGCGCCGCAGCGGGAAGGCGATACGTGCCGGGAAGGACGAAAAGGACCAGCACCAGGAGCACCAAGGCGATAGCCCGGATCTCCAGCACGCTCCCCAGGGGCGTTGCATCGAGCACGGCAAGGGCCGTCACACGATCGACCGCTCCAAGCGACAATCCCGCCATCGCCGCGACACTGGCCCAGCCCCACCAGAGCGATGCAAGGAGTGCGGCGCCCGCGAGCGCCGCCAAGATCGGGCGCGTGACGCCGGAAAGGCGACGCCTTCCCAGGATCATGCCATAGAGAGGCAGCCCCGCCGTCAGCAGCAGTGCCAGATAGCTTGCACCGCGCGCGGCGGCGAGGTCTGCACCGGGCACGATCCGCTCAGCGCACGGTGAAGCTGTAGTGCCCCGCCACGCGGTGCTGGTCCGTAGCGACCGCGTGCCACTTGAGCTCATACGTTCCCGCCGGAAGCGCCCGCGGCAGGGACGCCGTCAACGTCTTGCCCTCCGCCACGCTGGAGAATCCCTTGATCGGCATCGGCTTGTGATGGGCCATTCCCGGCATCCCGGTCATAGTCAGTTCGATGCCTGACAACGGGCCGACAAGCGTTTCGGAAAACGTCAGAGACAGCTTCGTCGGCTTCGCGACAGTGGCGTCTGCCGCCGGAGACGCCGAAACCAGCCTGGGATGCGCGAAAGCAGTGGCGGGCAGCAGCGCGGCGGCGCAGAACGGGGCAAACATGGTAAGGGCAAGGCGGCGCATGGCTTCTCCTGGGATTATGTTTCGGCCGTCGCATTCATCCGCACCGGCCGATCTGCAATACGCACGCGCCGGCACTATCCCTCGCCGCATCCCGCCCATTTGCGATTTTTTCTTGCCAGTGTCCGAAACGCGTATGAGGGATAGGGACGCGCACGGCGTATCGGCTGATGAGAAAACATACCGGGAAGACGCGCATGACCGAACTTGACACTTTGCTGACCCGGCTTGGCGGAGAAACCGCCAGGTCGCGCCTTGACGGGCTGGAAACCGGCGTCATGACCGGGCTGGCCCGGCACCGCGAACGGGCCGTGGCACGGCGCGGCTACCTGCTGGCCGGCTGCCTTGCCGTGGTCGTCGGCACGGCAACCTCCCTGGCGCCCGGCAGGCCGGTCCCGGCCGAACCGCTGCTGGGCGTACCGGCCTCGGCCCCGTCCCACCTTCTGGTCGACTGATGGGCAGCGCCCGCCGCTATCTGCTGACTGCGATCGTCGCTCTTGCCGCCGCGCTGGCCGCAACGTGGATTGTGCGCGGCACATCGATATCTCCTCTGGATCGCCACACCGACAGCGAACTCCACATGCTGGTGCACAAGGAACTGGATCTCGATCCCGCGCAGAAGGCAAAGATAGCAGTGCTGGAGAAGCGGTTCGACGCGCAGCGCAAAGGGCTCGACGCCCAGATGCGGCAGGCCAATGCCGCGCTGGCCAAAGCAATCGAGAGCGAACATCAGTATGGCCCCAAGGTCGCCGAGGCGGTGGACCGTTCGCACCGGGCCATGGGCGATTTGCAGAAAGCCACGCTGGCCCATGTCTTTGCCATGCGTGCCGTGCTGCGCCCCGATCAGGCGGCACGCTTCGATGCCGAGATCAGCAAGACGCTGACCCAGTCCAGCCGCAAGTAGCACACCGTGACGGCCCGCCAGCCCCGGACGCCGCCCGAACCCGGCGACGCCGCGCTTGTCGCGCAGGCCCTGGCGGGGCGGCAGGCGGGGTACTCCGGCCTCTTGCGCCGCCACCGCGAGGCGGTGTTCCGGCTTGCCCGCAACCACTTGCCCGACGAGGCGGATGCACTGGACGTCACGCAGGAGTGCTTCGTCGCCGCCTTTGCCGCGCTGCGCCGCTACGATCCGGCCCGCCCGTTTCGCAGCTGGCTGCTGCGCATCGCGCTCAACAAATGCCGCGACTGGGGGCGCCGCCGGGCCGTGCGGGCGTTCTTCACCTTCGCAAAACCGCTCGACGATGCCCTGGCCGTCGCGGACAGCGCGCCCGATCCGGAAAGCGCGCTGAGCGCCAGCCAGGAGATGGAACGGCTGCGCAAGGCTATTGCCGCCCTGCCCTCGGCCCTCAAAGACCCGCTGCTGCTCTGCGCCATCGAGGGGCTTTCGCAGGATGAGGCCGCGCAAGTGCTGGGGGTCAGCCGCAAGGCCGTGGAAACCCGCATCTATCGCGCCCGGCAAAAACTGGGCGAAACATTCGAGGGATAGCCCCGGCGCCTGCGTATGCATGGCGATGGAACACGGGCTTCAGATCGATCGCCGCCGCCTCCTCGCCGGAGGGGGCGCTCTTGCAACCAGCCTTGCGTGGTCAGCGCTATGCCCGGCCTGGGCCCGCAGCGGAACGGCCGGGCTTGCTTCGGGACCGGTGCTGGCGGGAGACGACATCGCGCTCTCCATCGGTGAAGCGCACTTTGCCACGGGTGGCCGCTCGGCACGCGCGGTCATGGTGAACGGCACGCTGCCCGCGCCGCTGATCCGCCTGAAGGAAGGCCAGCGGGTGCGGCTGGCGGTGACCAATCACCTGAAGGAACAAAGCTCCATCCACTGGCACGGACTGCTGGTTCCCGCGCAGATGGACGGCGTGCCCGGCCTGAGCTTTCCCGGCATCGATCCCGGCGAGACCTTCACGTATGACTTCCCGCTGATCCACTCCGGCACCTTCTGGTATCACAGCCATTCGGGGATGCAGGAAGGTGTGGGCCTCTATGGCCCGCTGATCATCGATCCGGCGGGTGAGGACCCGATCGTCAGCGAGCGTGAACACGTGCTGGTGCTGTCCGACTGGAGCCCGATGGCGCCCGAGGCGCAGTTGCGGCGGCTGAAAGTGATGGGCGGCTATTTCAACCGGCAGCGCCAGACCCTTTCCAGCCTGCTGGCAGGCAAGGACCAGCCCCTGAAAGAGCGTCTGGAATGGGCCGCCATGCGTATGGACCCGACCGACATTTCGGACGTGACCGGCGTGACCTACAGCTACCTGGTCAACGGCTGCGGCACGGCGGAAAACTGGACCGGGCTGTTCGCGCCGGGCGAGCGGGTGCGGTTGCGCGTGATCAACGCTTCGGCCATGACCAATTTCAACTTCCGTATCCCCGGCCTTGCCATGACCGTGGTCGCGGCAGACGGCAACATGGTGCAGCCGCTCGAAACCGACGAACTGCAGATCGCCATTGCCGAAACTTACGACCTCATCGTGACGCCGCAGGACGCGCAGCCTTACGGCGTGATCGCCGAAGCGCTCGACCGTTCGGGACAGGTCCGCGCGACGCTGGCCCCGCAGGACGGCATGGTTGCCCCCGTCCCGGCGTTGCGCGAGCGTCCGCTGCTCACCATGCGCGACATGGGCATGGACATGAGCGCGATGGACATGGGACACGACGGCGAAATCGATCTGTCCAGGCCCGCCAGCACATCGATGGCAGGGCACAAGATGTCGATGCGCGATCCCGATATCGCGCCGGACGTGAAGATGGGGCCGGGCGTCGCCTCGATTGCTCCCATGCCGGCGGACCGGCTGGCCGACCGCCCGACCGGGCTGGAAAATGTCGATCACCGCGTGCTGACATATGCCGACTTGCGCAGTCTGGCGCCCAACCCCGATGCCCGCGTGCCCAGCCGCCAGATCGACGTGCATCTGACCGCCAGCATGGAACGCTACATGTGGTCGATGGACGGCGAAACTTTCTCGGACGGGGCGAAACCGATCCCGATGCGGCTGAACGAACGGGTCCGGGTCAATCTGATCAACGACACGATGATGCCGCATCCGATCCATCTGCACGGCCATTTCTTCGAACTGGTCAGCGGAGAGAAAGGACACCGCGCGCGCAAACACACGGTGAACGTGCTGCCGGGCGGCAAAGTCGCTTTCGACCTTACCGCCAATGCCGAGGGAGACTGGGCCTTCCACTGCCACATGCTGCTCCACATGCATGCGGGAATGATGCGCGTGGTTGCCATTCGCCGCGAAGGAGATGCCGCATGAAACAGGCCCTCCTCGCCCTCGCGCTGATCGCCGCGCCTGCCACGGCGCAGGAACCCGCGGATCGCACAGGCCACGACACGACCGAAGGGGATATGGCCGGGATGGATATGGCCGGGATGAACATGTCCCGAAACGCCGCCGCGCCGGACGATCAGCCCGGCAACGCTCCCCCGCCGCCGGTCCCCGCCGACAATATCGAGGACCGCTATTACGATAGCGCCCGCATGGAAGCGGCCCGCAGGGATCTTTCGCGCGTGGGCCATTACACCACCTCCGCAGTGCTGATCGACATGCTGGAATACCGCGCCGTTAACAGGCGCGACGGCTATGGCTGGAGAGCCCAGGGCTGGTACGGCGACGACTACGACAGGATCGCCGTGACTACCGAGGGCGAAGGCACTTTCGGCAAGGCCCCGGAACGGGCGGAAACCTCGCTGCTCTGGCGCCATGCCGTGAACCCGTGGTTCAATCTGGAAACGGGCGTGCGCCACGATTTTCGTCCCGATCCCGATCGGACTTATGCCGTCGCCGGGATCGAGGGACTTGCGCCTTACTGGTTCGAACTGGAAGCCCAGATGCTGGTATCCAACAAGGGCGCTGTCCATTCCCGCCTGGGCGCCAGCTACGACGAGCGCATCACGCAGCGTCTGATCCTTACGCCCGATGCCGAAGTGAACCTGGCGTTTCAGGACGTGCCGGAACTGGGCATCGGCGCCGGTATCGAACGCATCGAGCTGGGCGCGCGGCTGCGCTACGAGATCGAACCCGGCTTCGGGCCCTACCTGGGCGTCCACTGGGAACGCAAGCTGGGCAGCAGCGCCGGCTACGCCCGCGCGGAGGGAGACAAGCCCTCGCAAGTCTCCGCCGTCTTCGGCCTGCGCGCCTGGTTCTGACAGGCGGCCCGGCTGCCTTGCCGGGTTCCTAAATCCCGTACCAGAACACCAGCGAGACAGACAGCGTGGCCACCATGATCGCGACCAGCGGGAGGCCCGAGCGCAAGTAGTCGGCGAACTTGTAGTCACCCTCCGCCAGGATCATCATGTTGGTCTGGTACGCGACGGGGGTTGCATAACACAGGTTGCAGCCGAACAGCACCGCCAGCACCAGCGGCTCGGCCGGAAGCCCCAGCTTGGCCGCGATGTTGAAGGCGATCGGCGTGCCCACCGCCGCCGCCGCCGAGTTCGACGCGAAGTTGGTGAGCGTCGTCACGAAGATCATGATCGCGGCCAGCACGCCCGCGGGCGGCAGGAACTGCAGGACCGATGCGAGAATACCGCCCAGCCATGTGGCCGCGCCCGAAACCAGCATGAACTTGCCCAGCGCGATCGCGGCGGCGACCAGCACGATGACCTGCCCGGACAGCGCCCGCCCCGCGCGTTCGAAGCGCACGCAGCCGGTCGCGAACATCAGGATGGCGCCCGCCAGCGCCGAAATCGCGATCGGCACCAGCCCCACCGAGGCCAGCCCCACCGATCCCGCCATGATCGCGAAAGCCACCGGCGCCTTGCCCGAGCGTACGATTTCCTGCCCGCCTTCCAGTTGCAGCAGCCCGTCGGCCTCGGCGAAACGGCGCAGGTCTTCCGGCATGCCCATCATAAGCAGCACATCGCCTTCCTGCATCGGCGCATCGGGCGTGTTCGCCCGGGTATCGCGCAGCGGCTTGCGGACATGGTGCATGCCCAGCATCGCCACGCCTTCGAAACCGGCCACCTTGGGGGTGAGGCCGATCAGGCGGCTATCGGGCGCCACGATCATCTCGGCGACCATCATGTCCTGGCCGGACCGCCCGGATTCGGCACGGATGCGTTCGATCAGCCAGTTCGGCGCCAGTGTGCCCCCCAGCTTGCGCGCGGCCTCCTGCAAGCCTTCGAACGTGCCCGCCGCCAGCACACGGTGCCGGACATGGCCGCCCGTTGCCGGCGGCAGCCAGGCCTCGACGCCGTCGGGCAGGCGGCCTCGCGTTTCCTCGATGGTCTTTCCGCGCACCGGCGAATCCGGGGCAATGCGCAGCTTGGCCAGGAAACGCCGGCTCTTGGCCGCTACCGCCTTGGTATTGTCCGGCAACAGGCGCGGCATGACCAGCCAGATATAGGGCAGTGCCGGCAGCATCGCGATCAGCACGATCGGCGTGAACTGGAACACGCTGAACGGGCGCATGCCCAAATCGTTGGCGATGGAGACCACCAGCAGGTTGGTGGAAGTGCCGATGGTGGTGGACATGCCGCCGATCAGGATCGCCGCGTTGACCGGGATCAGCGTCTTGGAAGCAGGCATGCCGTCCCCGGCGGCCATCTGCACCAGGATCGGGATCATCAGCACCAGCACCGGGGTATCGTTGATGACCATGCTCAGGAACATGCAGATCACCAGCGTGACCAGCAAGGCAAGCGTCTTGTTATGCCGCCACATCTGCGCCAGCAGCCGCGCCGCCGGATCGAGCGCGCCGGTCACCACCATGCCGCGCCCGAGGATCATCAGCGAACAGATGGTGACGAGCGCGTAGTGCCCGAACCCTTCGAACGCGAGTTGCAGCCCGGCGTACTTGTTCTGCCCCGGCATCGGGAAGACATAGAGCAGCAGCGCGATCGAGCCGATCGTCAGCAGCGAGACGATTTCGACCCGCAACCGGCCGTTCATGAAGCCGTAGAACATGGCCAGCGCGATCAGGATGGCGCTGGCGGCGTGGAGATCGGGGAGCAGGGTCATCGTGTCTCCGCGCTCAGCCCAGCACCTGCGTCCACTCGACCCGATAGAGGTCGAAGCGGCGGTCCTTGAGGTTCTGCACGGCGCCGGTCTGGCGCGCGGTCAGCAGGGAATCGAGGCTGAGATCGGCGATGGCGATCGTCTCCGTATTGGGCGCCGTATCGGCTGCGACGCCATCACGCGAGAACGGAAAATCCGAGGGCGTGAGGATCGCGCTTTCGGCATAGTGCACGTCCATGTTCTCGACATTGGGCAGGTTCCCTACCACGCCCGAAGTGACGACATAGCATTGATTTTCCACGGCGCGCGCCTGACAGCAATAGCGTACGCGCAGATAGCCGCGACGCTCGTCGGTGCAGAACGGCACGAACATCAGCAGCGCGCCCTGGTTGACGAGGTGACGGGCGAGTTCGGGAAATTCGCTGTCATAGCAGATCATTACCCCGATCGGGCCGCAATCGGTGGGGATCACATTGGCACCGTAGCCGCCCTTGATATTCCACCAGCGCCGCTCGGACGGGGTGGGGTGCAGCTTCTGCGTCTCGTGTACCGATCCGTCGCGCAGGAAAGTATAGGCGATATTGCGGATCTCGCTCTTGCCATGGCCCAGCTTCACCCGGGTCGGATGCGAGCCGCCGATCACGTTGACGTTATAGCTGACGGCCATCTTCTGCATGAATTCGACGAAGCGTTCCGTGTAGTCCGCGATCTTCTCGATCGCCGCCGCCGGTTCCAGCTTGCGCTCCTCGATCGAGAGCAGTTCGAGCGTGAACAGTTCGGGGAACACCACGAAGTCGCTCTCGTAATCGGCGGCGACATCGACCCAGTATTCCACCTGTTCCTCGAACTGGTCGATAGTCTCGATCTTGCGTATCATGAACTGCACGGTCGCCACGCGCACATTGGAGGGCACGCGCTCCTTCAGCCCTGGAATGGACTTGCCGGTATCGCGCGGGGCCAGCGGGTTGGTCCAGTACATGATGACGGCATTGCCGCCGCTTTCCTTGTCGTTCGGCAGGTAGTCGAGCAGGATGCCGTGGGGCTCGTAGCCCTGGTTCATCTGGAAATTGACGACCTGATCGCGAATCTTCTTGTCCTTCACCGCCTGCAGGTAATCGGCAGGGTTGGGATAAGTCCGCTTGCGGCGGTAATAGCCCGGCATACGGCCTGCAAAGGCAATGCCCTTCAGCTCGAAATGCTGGCACAGTTCCTTGCGCTTGCGGTAGAGCCGCTGGCCGATGCGCAGGCGGCGGTAATCGGGATCGACGCAGACCTCGAAACCGTAAAGCACATCGCCGTCCTCCTCGGGCGGGCGGCCGTAACCGCCGTTGCTGATCTCCTCCCAGGTATGCGGACGGAAGGCGAGATCGGCCGTCACGATCATCGTCGCGCAGTGGCCCACCACGGTGCCTTCGTATTCGGCGACGAACTGGCCTTCGGGAAAATTGATCACCTGCCCGCGAATCTCGGCACGGGTGAAGGCATCGACCTTGCAGTAGACCTTGTCCGAAAGACGGGCGATGGCGGGAGCGTCGGCCACAGTGGCCTGGCGGATAATCAGCTTGGCTTTGGTTTGATCCATAGCCGCCTAATACGCGCGGATTATACCGAAATTCCAGTGCGGAATGCCCCATCCTCCCCGGCACGGGGAAGGGAGCGCGCGAGGGGTGGCGGAGGGGATACGCCCCTTTTTCGCGACCTGGCGCCGTGGCGAGCCTCCCCTCCACCATGCTGCGCATGGCCCCTCCCCCGAAGGGAAGACACGCTCATCCCCGGCCGCGATAGCCCTGCACGCCCTGATCGGGCACCCACAGGCTCTCCGGCACCGGGCCGGACTGCCAGAACACGTCGATCGGAATGCCGCCGCGCGGATACCAGTAGCCGCCGATGCGCAGCCAGCGCGGCTTCATCTCGTCGAACAGGCGCTGGCCGATGCCCACCGTCACATCCTCATGAAAGCCCGCATGATTGCGGAACGCGCCAAGGAACAGCTTGAGGCTCTTCGATTCGACGATCGTCATCTGCGGCGCATAGTCGATCACCAGATGGGCGAAATCGGGCTGGCCCGTCACCGGGCACAGCGAGGTGAATTCGGGCGCGGCGAAGCGCACCAGATAGAGGTTGCCCACGCGAGGATTGGGCACGTAGTCAAGCACCGCCTCTTCGGGCGAGGCCGGAAGCGCGCTGCTCTGGCCGAGGTGCAGGGGGGACATGGGTATATTGCTCATGCCCCGGCCATGCCGCCGGCCACGCGTGCTGACAAGCATCAAGATGACAGTTCCTTGCGCTTCTCCCTCGACCCGGCTCGCACAGCGGGCTAGGCTTTGCCCGCCCCACAGCGGAGAAGACCTTGAGCCATACGAGTAATCTGGAACACGCAGCCGCCAGTACGAAGATCGTCGGCGCCGGACGGCGCAAGGAATGGACCGGTCCCGTCGTCAATCCGCCGGTCTGGCGCGCCAGCACCCACCTTTACGAAAATACCGCAGCGCTCGCCGAAGGGCCGCGCCATAACGAGGACGGCCGCTTCTTCTACGGCCGCCGGGGCGCACCGACGCAGTGGGCGCTGAGCGAGGCGCTGACGCAGCTCGAACCGGGCGCGGCGGGAACAGTGCTCTACCCTTCCGGCGTCGCTGCCATCGCGGGCGTGCTGCTCACCGTGCTGAAACCGGGCGACGTGGCACTGATCAGCGACAATGCCTATGATCCCACCCGTGCGATGGGCAAGGGGCTGCTGAGCGATTTCGGGATCGAACCGCGCTTCTTCGATCCGCTCGACATTCCCGCCTACGAAGCCCTGTTCTGCGAACGCACCCGCGCCGTGCTGCTGGAGGCGCCGGGCAGCCTCTCGATGGAAGTGTGCGACTTGCCCGAACTGGCCCGCATCGCCCGGGCCAGAGGCGCGGTCTCGGTGCTCGACAACACATGGGCCGGGCCGCTCGGCTTCCAGGCGCTCAAAAAGGGCATCGACATTACGCTGATGGCGCTGACCAAGCATGTCGGCGGCCATTCGGACCTGATGATGGGCAGCGCCAGCGCCGGGCCGGAGCTTTACGCGAAACTGCGCGAACGGGCGCAGCAGCTCGGCACCGTGGTCTCGCCCGACGATGCGGCGCTGGCCCTGCGCGGCTTGCGGACGCTGAACCTGCGCCTGCAGCAGACGACCGACAGCGCGCTCGCCATCGCGCAGTGGCTCTCGCAGCGCTCGGAAGTGGCGCACGTGTTCTGCCCGATGCTGCCCGGCGCGCCCGGTCATGACATGTGGAAGCGCGATTTCACCGGCGGCTGCGGCCTGTTCAGCTTCGCTTTCAAGGGCGGCGACGCGGCGGCGCGCAACCGCTTCGTCGATGCGCTTTCGCTGTTCGGCATCGGCTTTTCGTGGGGCGGCTATGAAAGCCTCGCCCTGCCCGTCGATCCCGGCAATTACCGCAGTTGCATGGTCTGGCCGCCGAAGCCCGCCGCACCGGCCGACCGGTTCGGTGTCCGGCTGGCCATCGGCCTCGAAGATCCCCGCGATCTGATCGCCGATATCGAGCAGGCCCTTTCCGCCTGGAACGCGGGATGATCGCCGCGCTTGCCGCCGCCGCCAGCGCCGTCCCCACCGGGGATGCCAGCGGCGGCGTCAATACCGACGTGCTCGTCCCCAGCCCTGTGCCCACCGTCACGCAGGCGATCATCGACCAGCCCGTCGCCGGGGCGGAAGGGCTGAAGAACGTCGTCGCCTCGCGCAGCGACACGATCGGCGGCATCGCCAACACGCTGGACAGTCTGGCGATCCAGGTGGGCAGCACGCGCATATCGCTGTGGGACATGGCCGTAGTAGCGCTGGTGGTGGCTCTGGTCGTCACGGTCGCCTGGACGGTCAGCAAGCTCGCCCACCGCCTGCTCGCCAATGCGACGCGGCTGGACCTGACCCAGCGCCTGCTGATCGAGAAGACGATCAGCCTCGTCGTCTGGGGCATCGCCATTCTGGTGGGCATCGACATTCTCGGCATAGACCTCACCGCATTCACGGTGTTTTCCGGCGCGTTCGGTCTCGCCATCGGTTTCGGCCTGCAGAAGACTTTCGGCAACCTGATCTCAGGCATCATCCTGCTGATGGACAAGTCCATCAAGCCGGGAGATGTGATCGCCATTACCGATCAGGCGGGCAATTCCACGTTCGGCCAGATCCGCCGCATCGGCATCCGCGCCATCTCGCTGACCACGCGGGACATGAAGGAATACCTGATTCCGAACGAGAACCTGATGATCAATCAGGTGGAGAACTGGTCCTATTCCAGCCGCAACGTACGCATCCAGGTGCCGGTGGGGATCGCCTATTCCTCCGACATCGTGAAGGCCGAGGAACTGATGCTGCAGGCGGCGCGCTCGGTAAAGCGCGTGCTCAAGGCTCCGCCGCCCACCGCCTGGCTCGAATCCTATGGTGACAGCAGCGTGAACTTCATCATCCATTGCTGGATCACCGATCCCGAGGAAGGCATCGGCAATGTGCGTTCCGACGTGCTGAAAGCGCTGTGGCATCTGTTCAAGGAGAACGGGATCGAGATCCCCTTCCCCCAGCGCGACCTCAATGTGCGCGACAGCGAGGCGTTCCGCGAACTGCTGGAAGCCCTGCGCAAGCCTTAGCCCTTTCCGGCACACGGCAAGACGGACAGACAACCGATATGAGGATATCCGTCAAAACAGGGGCAGATTGACCGCCACCCTTGTCTCCCAGCACGCGAAGGTGGTATTGACCTATACGTGAAGCACGCGACTCCCCACCGTTTTCCGATCGGCATCGATCCCGGCGACATCGACTTCATGGGTCATGTCAACAATGCCAGCTACCTCAATTGGGTGCAGGCGGCCGTGCTCGATCACTGGCGCGCACTGGCCCCGGCGGAAGAGATTTCCCAGCATCTGTGGGTCGCGCTCAAGCACGAGATCACGTACCGCAAGCCTGCCTTTCTGGAAGACGACGTGATCGCCACGGTCCTGCTGGAAAAGGTGCAGGGCGCCCGGGCTTTCTACCAGACGGTGATCCGGCGGGGCGAGGAAGTGCTGGCCGAAGTCCAATCGAGCTGGTGCTGCATCG
>JARROF010000011.1:44071-44740 GCA_037384205.1 Novosphingobium sp.
CCCGCATCGCCCGCGACGTGATCCAGCGGTTCTTCCCGGCTGGCGAGGACGCATAGGCCCGATCCGAATCCAACTCGCAGCGGGCATAGCCTGCCGTCCGCCAAATGCAGGTGCCCACCGCTATAGTCTCTTGAGGGCAATGGCCGTCTGCGCCTCGTCGCAGACATAGTCGCGAAACACGACATCCGTCACACCCGCTTCCAGGACACCGGTCGCAATGGCATCATCCGCCACAATCCTGCCGCGGTACCGCATTCGAAACAAGGGCACATCAGGCACGAAGCCCTCGCGCCAATATTCGCGGTGTTCAGGCGTGAGCACCACGACCGTCTCCGTCGAGACGTCCATGCGCACGGTTTCCAACACTTCATGCGCGGTTCGTTCCAGATCAACGAGCGATCGAGTCATGAGCGGATTCATGATCCGGTAGTCCTGCGCGATCACTTCCGGACGGGATTTTCGCGCATCGACCGCGAGATATTCAACAAAGCCATCTGGCAAATCGATAATGGCGCGCAGCCGCGCCGAGACATAGTTGAGGCCGCCCCACACGAAATAGTCAGGCGCGAAACCGGCACAATCGATCTCAAGCTGTACCGGTGGCAGGGGAAGCGGCGCAGGCTCGTCACCGCATGCCCTCTTCTGTTCTCGCCACGCTTCCTGGATCGG